>NZ_JBHWVI010000185.1:0-18092 GCF_042737005.1 Streptomyces sp. NPDC060027 | reverse complement strand
CCCAGGGCTCACACCGAAGCGCCCCCCCCGCCCCCCCCCCCCCGACCCCCGGGGGGGGCCCTCGCCCCCCCCCGGGCCCCCCCCACGCGCCGTTCTCGCGGGAAACCCGCTCCCACCTACGCCTACAGCACCGGCAGGTTCTTCCGCAGCTCGAAGGCGGTGACCTCGGAGCGGTACTCCTCCCATTCCGACTTCTTGTTGCGCAGGAAGAAGTCGAAGACGTGCTCGCCGAGGGTCTCGGCGACGAGTTCGCTGCGCTGCATGAGGGCCAGGGCCTCGCCGAGGTTCTGCGGGAGGGGCTCGATGCCCATGGCGCGGCGTTCGGCGTCCGAGAGGGCCCAGACGTCGTCGTCGGCGCCCGGCGGGAGCTCGTAGCCCTCCTCGATGCCCTTCAGGCCCGCGGCCAGGAGCAGCGCGTACGCCAGGTAGGGGTTCGCGCCGGAGTCGATGGAGCGGACCTCGACCCGCGCCGAGCCGGTCTTGCCGGGCTTGTACATCGGCACGCGGACGAGCGCGGAGCGGTTGTTGTGGCCCCAGCAGATGTACGAGGGGGCCTCGCCGCCGGCGCCGGCGGTGCGCTCCGAGCCGCCCCAGATGCGCTTGTAGGAGTTGACCCACTGGTTGGTGACGGCGGAGATCTCCGCGGCGTGCTTGAGCAGGCCGGCGATGAACGAGCGGCCGACCTTGGAGAGCTGGTACTCCGAGCCGGACTCGTAGAACGCGTTGCGGTCGCCCTCGAAGAGTGAGAGGTGCGTGTGCATACCGCTGCCCGGGTACTCCGAGAACGGCTTCGGCATGAAGGTGGCCTGCACGCCCTGCTCCAGCGCGACCTGCTTCATGATCAGCCGGAAGGTCATGATGTTGTCGGCCGTGGAGAGCGCGTCGGCGTAGCGCAGGTCGATCTCCTGCTGGCCGGGGGCGCCCTCGTGGTGGCTGAACTCGACCGAGATGCCCATCGACTCCAGCATCGTGATGGCCTGGCGCCGGAAGTCCTGGCCGACGTTCTGCGGGGTGTGGTCGAAGTAGCCGGAGTTGTCGGCGGGGGTGGGTCGTGAGCCGTCCAGCGGGCGGTTCTTCAGCAGGAAGAACTCGATCTCGGGGTGGGTGTAGAAGGTGAAACCCAGGTCCGAGGTCTTGGCGAGGGCGCGCTTGAGGACGTACCTCGGGTCCGCGAAGGACGGGGAGCCGTCCGGCATGAGGATGTCGCAGAACATGCGGGCCGTGCCGGGGGCCTCGGCGCGCCAGGGCAGCACCTGGAAGGTCGACGGGTCCGGCTTGGCGATCATGTCCGACTCGTAGACGCGGGCGAAGCCCTCGATGGCCGAGCCGTCGAAGCCGATGCCCTCGTCGAAGGCCTGTTCCAGCTCTGCCGGGGCCACGGCCACCGACTTGAGGAAGCCGAGTACGTCCGTGAACCACAGACGTACGAACCGGATGTCACGCTCCTCCAGCGTCCGGAGCACGAACTCCTGCTGCTTGTCCATCTTCCGCTTCCACCCATCCTTGCTGGTCAGGCCGCCTGCTCCCACGCCTCGAAGACGATCGGCGCACCTGAGCATCCCACCACAACACCATTTCATGCGCGTTGCGGACCTTGATCGGCCGGGCGACCTCGGTCTGAACGCCTCGCGTACGGCAGGTGTCCTGCTCTGTTGCACATACTGCCTGCTCACGCGCGCCCCCGTAATAGCCGCCCCTCACTCTCTCGCCCTACGGGCTTTAATTTGCATCTCAGATGCAAGTTTTACTACTGTGCCGTGCGTACAAGGGGGCCGCAACCCGCCGTTTCCGCCCTGGCTTTGAGGAGTCCTGATGCTGTCCGAACAATCCGCCTCGACCGTGCGTGCCACACTCCCCGTCGTCGGCGCCGCCATCGGCGAGATCACCGAGCGCTTCTACTCCGGGCTGTTCACCGCCCACCCCGAGCTGCTCCGTGATCTGTTCAACCGCGGCAACCAGGCCGCGGGCACGCAGCGTCAGGCCCTGGCGGGATCGATCGCCGCGTTCGCCACCCACCTGGTCGAGCACCCCGACGAGCGGCCCGACGCGATGCTGAACCGCATCGCGCACAAGCACGCCTCCCTGGGCGTCGCGCCCGATCAGTACAAGGTCGTGCACGAGCACCTCTTCGCCGCCATCGTCGAGGTGCTGGGCGACGCGGTCACCGCGGAGGTCGCCGCCGCCTGGGACGAGGTCTACTGGCTCATGGCGAACGCCCTGATCGCCATCGAGAAGCGCCTGTACGACGAGCGGGCGGACGACGGGTCCCTGCACCCCTGGGTGGTCACCGAGCGCGTCGAGGAGACCGCCGACGTCGCCACCTTCCGGATCCGCCCGGCCGACGGCGGCCCCCTCCCGGACTTCCGGGCGGGCCAGTACGTCTCGGTCGGCGTCCGGCTCCCGGACGGCGCCCGCCAGATACGTCAGTACAGCCTCTCCAGCGCGCCCGGTTCACCGGTACGCCAGATCAGCGTCAAGCGGGTGCGCGCGGAGGAGCACCCCGGCGGTGCGACGAGCCCCGAGGGCCAGGTCTCCAACTATCTGCACGCGCACGTCCGCGAGGGCAGCGTCCTCGCGGTCTCCGCGCCGTACGGCGATCTGGTCCTCGACGACACGGACACCCCCGTGCTCCTCGCCTCCGCGGGCATCGGCGTCACCCCGATGATCGCCATGCTGGAGCAGCTGGGGGTCACCGGCCACAAGGCCCCCGTCACCGTCGTGCACGCCGACCGCTCCCCCGCCGAGCACGCGCTGCGCGCCGACCACGAGGCGTTCGCGGGCGAACTCGCCGACGCCGAGACCCACTTCTGGTACGAACACCCGGAGCCGGGCCACCCCGCCGACCGGACCGGTCTGGTCGACCTCTCCGGAGTGACGGTGCGGCCGGGTACGCGGGCCTACCTGTGCGGTCCGCTGCCCTTCATGCGCGCGGTACGGACCGAGCTCCTCGGAAAGGGCGTGCCCGCCGCCGACATCCACTACGAGGTCTTCGGCCCGGACCTCTGGCTGGCCCAGGACTGACTAGGGGCTGTCCGGTCCACCTGCCCTGGCCCACCTGTCCCGATCCGGCGGATCCAATCCGGCGGATCCAATCCGGCGGATCCGGCAGACCGGGCCGCGGAAGCGGGGGCCCGCAACGCCCCCGCGGGTCGTCGGACGCCCGGTACGAAGAGCACGGAGCCCGGCCAGGCCCATAGCCCAGCCGGGCACGGAGACAGAGCCCGACGAGGGGCCGCCGGGTGGCGGGAACGGCCAGGTCGCAGGAAACGGCCGGGGGCGGGAACGGCCAAGTCACGGGAAACGGCGAAGGGCGGGAACGGCCGGGCCACCGGGCCACCGGGGCCAGCTACGGCCTCCGGCTGATGCCGAGCAGCAGAGGCCCCGTCGGCTCGGCGACCACGTCGGCGATGGTCAGGGGGTCCAGTGAGACGTAGAAGGCCTCCTGGGCCCGCCGCAGGGCACCCCGCAGCCGGCACGCGGAGACGAGCGGGCACGGCGTGTCACCCTCGCACTCGACGACCTCGCCGTCCCCCTCGAAGACGCGCACGATCGCGCCGACGGACGCTCCGCGCCCCTTCTCGGTGAGGGTGAGACCGCCTCCCCTGCCACGCCGGGCATCGAGCAGCCCGTGGTGCTGGAGTTCCGCGACGACCTTGGCGGCGTGCGTGTAGGGGACGTGCATGTCGGCCGCGACCTCGCGCGTGGTGGGCGTCGAGTCGCCGACGACGGCCAGTCGCATCAGGACGCGCAGGGCCAGGTCGGTGGATCGCAACAACCGCATGCCCGACAGCGTAGGTAATGCGCAACTTGGGTTCAAATTTTCTCTCCGCCCCCCGTCCCGCACCCCTCCGCCATCACGGCCATCACGGCGCGCCTCTCCCCCGCCCCCTCCCGGCCCGCCCTTTCTTCGGCCAATCCCGTGCCCTCCCTGCCGACGCCCCTCCCTTCCCGATTACGATCGGCGAACCCGACCGTCCCATCCTCATAAGGACTCACCATGGGTTCCGCCAAGAACACCAGCAGCGCCTCGCGCCAGGCGCGCATCGAAGAGCTGCGCCGCGCCGAGCGCAATCGTGAGCGGCGCAACCGGATCCTCGTGATAGCGGCGAGCACGGTCGTCGTCGCCGGTCTCGTCGCCGGTGGAGTCGTGCTCGTCCGGTCCCAGTCGGACAAGAAGGACACGGCGAGCGACTCGAAGGCGGCGTCGGGGCACTTCGTCACGGGCACGGACGGTGTGAAGACCTGGAAGGGCACCCTGGCGCGCAACCACGTCACGAAGACCGTGAGCTACCCGATGGAGCCGCCGGTCGGCGGTGACCACAACCAGGTCTGGATGAACTGCAACGGCGACGTCTACGCCAAGGCGGTCAACAACATGAACGCCGTGCACTCGCTGGAGCACGGCGCGGTCTGGATCACGTACAACAGCAAGGCGCCCGACGCCGATGTGAAGGCGCTCGCGGCGAAGGTCAAGAAGACCCCGTACACGCTGATGAGCCCGGTCGAGGACCAGAAGGACCCGATCATGCTGAGCGCCTGGGGCAAGCAGCGCGCGGTGACCGGCGCGAGCGACAAGAACGTCGACGCGTTCCTCGCGGAGTTCGTGCAGGGCAAGCAGACGCCCGAACCGGGCGCGGCCTGCACCAACGGTCTGGCCCAGTGAGGCAGGTCGGCTGGATCGCGGGGGCCGCGGCGACCGTGCTCGTCGCGGCCGGGGCGATCACCTACGCGGTCGCCGACGGCGACGACTCCGGGACGCGGGCACCCGCCGCCGACTCGGCGGACGCGGGCTTCGCGCGGGACATGGCGGTCCACCACCAGCAGGCCGTCGAGATGTCGTACATCGTGCGGGACCGCACCAAGGACGTGGAGGTACGGCGTCTCGCGTACGACATCGCGCAGACGCAGGCCAATCAGCGCGGCATGCTGCTCGGCTGGCTCGATCTGTGGGAGCTGCCGAAGGTGTCCTCGGACGCGCCGATGACCTGGATGGGCATGGGGGACATGGCGTCCGGCAAGGACGGCTCGCTGATGCCGGGCATGGCCACCAACAGCGAGATGAAGCGGCTCGGCACGCTCGACGGGAAGCAGGCCGAGGTCTTCTATCTCCAGCTGATGACCGCCCACCACAAGGGCGGCATCCACATGGCCGAGGGCTGTGTCGCGCAGTGCACGGTCGGCGTGGAGAAGCGGCTCGCGCAGGGCATGGTCGACGCGCAGCAGTCGGAGATCCGGCTGATGGCCGACATGTTGAAGGAACGGGGCGCGAAGGCGCGCGACTAGCGCGTGCCGGGGCGCGGCGACCGGGTGCGTGGAACGGTCCGGGGCATCGCCCCGGACCGTTCCGCACCCGACCCGTCCACCGGGTCGTGGAGAACTCTTCGAACTCCAGCTGCTTCACGTCCCCAACACGCTCCAGGGACTCGATCCGCTTACAGAAGACGGGCACCTCTTTACAGAGCCTGGGACGAGATAGAGGGAAAACCCTCGATTGTGGTCAAGAACCCACTCCAAATCATCCCAAACGGCCGCCAATCGCGGCCACTTGGGCTTTCCTTGGGTTGTTCATTCCCCTGGCATGAACGGTTCATCGAAAGAGTGGCCCCCATCTGTGATCCATTCCTCCCGCCCTGGTGGGGCGCGAGGGTCTCGCGTGGATCACCGACCAACCACTACATGCGACGAACCGCATCGCAGGGGGCTCTATGAGATCCAACCGCGCCACCGCGCGCGCCGGAGTGAGCATGGCGGCGACACTGCCTCTGCTCGCCGGTGCGCTGGCGTTCGGCATACCCGCGGCCCACGCCGCGGACGGCCCGAGCCGGGACACCCTCGCGGGCACCAGGCCCGCGTGGGCGACGGCCAAGGCGGACAAGGGAGCGGCGTCCGACAGCTCCCTGGTCTCGGCCCGGGTGTACCTCGCCGGACGGGACGCCAAGGGACTGGCCGCGTACGCCAGGTCCGTGTCCGACCCGCACTCGGCTTCGTACGGGAAATACCTGAGCGCCAAGAAGGCGCAGGCACGTTTCGGCGCCACCAAGGCCCAGGTCACGGCCGTGACCTCGTGGCTGAAGTCGGCGGGTCTGACGGTCACCGGGACGACACAGCACTACGTCTCCGTGACCGGTGACGTGGCCGCCGCCGAGAAGGCGTTCGGCACACAGCTGCACAACTACGGCAAGGGCAAGAAGACTTACCGGGCGCCGTCGAAGACGGCTTCCGCGCCGGCCGCCCTGAACGGCGCCGTCCTGACCGTCACCGGCCTGGACAACGCTCCGCACAAGGCGACGCACGCCGATCAACTGCCGCCTCCGGACGCGGTGTTCAAGAACTCCGGGCCGTTCTCCTCGTACTACGGCTCGAACACCGCGAGCACCCTGCCGGGCGCGTACGGAAAGAAGATCCCGTACGCGGTCAAGGGGTACACGGGCAAGCAGCTGCGCGCCGCGTACGGCGCGGGCAAGCGCACCGGCAAGAACGTACGGGTCGCCATCACCGACGCGTACGCCTCGCCGACCATCGCCTTCGACGCGGCCACCTACGCCGCGAAGCACGGCGACGCCGCCTACACCAGCGGTCAGCTGCGTCAGGTGCTGCCCACGAAGTACACGAAGACCGAGGAGTGCGGGGCGGCCGGCTGGTACGGCGAGGAGACCCTCGACGTCGAGGCCGTGCACGCGGTCGCGCCGGGCGCGAGCATCACGTACGTGGGTGCCGCCTCCTGCTACGACGACGATCTGCTCGACTCGCTCAACAAGATCGTCGACGGGCACCTGGCCGACATCGTCTCCAACTCGTGGGGCGACATCGAGGCCAACCAGACCCCGGACCTCGCCGCGGCCTACGACCAGGTCTTCCAGTTCGGCGCGGTCGAGGGCATCGGCTTCTACTTCTCCTCCGGTGACAACGGCGACGAGGTCGCCAACACCGGGACGAAGCAGGTCGACACCCCGGCCAACTCGGCGTGGGTGACGGCGGTCGGCGGCACCTCGCTGGCGGTCGGCAAGGGCGACAAGTACCTGTGGGAGACCGGCTGGGGCACCGAGAAGGCCTCGCTGTCCGAGGACGGCAAGAGTTGGACCGGGTTCCCGGGCGCGTTCACCTCGGGCGCGGGCGGCGGCACCAGCAAGACGGTGGCGGAGCCCTACTACCAGAAGGGTGTCGTCCCGAACGCGCTGGCCAAGGCCAACAACGCCGCGGGCAACCGGGTCGTCCCGGACATCGCGGCGATCGCCGACCCCAACACCGGTTTCAAGGTCGGCCAGACGCAGACCTTCCCGGACGGGACGGAGCAGTACAGCGAGTACCGGATCGGCGGCACCTCGCTCGCCGCGCCGGTGATCGCGGCCGTCCAGGCGCTCGCCCAGGAGGCGCGCGGCGGCAAGGCGATCGGTTTCGCCAACCCGTCGATCTACTCCAAGATCGGCTCGAAGGCGTACCACGACGTCACGGACAAGCCCACGGGCTCCGGACTCGCCGTGGCGCGTGTCGACTTCGCGAACGGCTTCGACGCCGCGGACGGTGTCCTCACCTCCGTCCGCAGTCTCGGCAAGGACAGCTCCTTGAAGGCCGTGAAGGGCTACGACGACGTCACCGGTGTGGGCTCCCCCGCCCCGGGCTACGTCGACTCGTACCGCCGTCACTGACCCCGCGTCACGTGCGATGCGCTCGCCTCTCCGACGGAGGCGGGCGCATCGCGCGTTTCCCGGGATCCGCGCTCGCCGTGCGCGCCGTGCGCGCCGTGCGCGCCCTTCCGGCGGGAGACGTCCCTCCTCCCCGCGCCGGGATCGCGCCCGACATCCACGGTGCCCGGCGCCCGTCCGGCGGGCGGGGTGGTCCGCCACACATCCCTCCCCACCCCATCGCGTCGCTCTGACGATTACACTGGCCGGGTGCCTCCTCTGAACTTCCGGTCGCTCTATCAGCACGGCTTCGCACGCGTCGCCGCCTGCACGGGCCACACCGTCATCGCGGACCCGCAGGCCAACGCCGAGGCGGTCCTGCGCCAGGCGCGCAGATGCGCCGGTGAGGGTGTCGCCGTCGCCGTCTTCCCGGAGATGGGGTTGTGCGGCTACTCGATCGAGGACCTGCTGCTCCAGGACGCGCTGCTCGACCAGGTCGAGGAGGCGCTGCGAACGGTGGTGACGGGGTCGGCGGACCTCCTGCCGGTCCTGGTCGTGGGCGCCCCGCTGCGCCACCGCAACCGGGTCTACAACTGCGCGGTGGTCGTGCACCGCGGCCGGGTCCTCGGTGTCGTGCCCAAGTCGTACCCGCCGAACTACCGGGAGTTCTACGAACGCCGGCAGATCGCCGCGGGCGACGACGAGCGCGGCGGCACGATCCGGATCGGCGGTGAGTCCGTGCCGTTCGGCGTGGATCTGCTGTTCGCCGCCGACGACGTCCCGGGCCTGGTGCTGCACACGGAGATCTGCGAGGACATGTGGGTTCCGGTGCCGCCCAGCGCCGAGGCGGCCCTGGCGGGCGCCACCGTCCTCGCCAACCTCTCCGGCAGCCCGATCACCGTCGGCCGGGCCGAGGACCGCAAGCTGATGTGCCGCTCGGCGTCCTCACGCGGTATCGCCGCGTACGTCTACGCGGCGGCCGGCCTGGGCGAGTCGACCACCGACCTGTCCTGGGACGGCCAGACCATGATCTACGAGAACGGGGCGCTGCTGGCCGAGTCCGAACGCTTCCCGCTCGATGACCAGTTCGCCGTGGCGGACGTCGATCTCGACCTGCTGCGGCAGGAGCGGATGCGGACAGGCAGCTTCGACGACAACCGCCGCACGCACGCCGCCCGCACCGCCGATTTCCGGACGCTGTCGTTCCGGCTCGACCCGCCGACCGGCGACCTGGGCCTGCGGCGCCGTATCGAGCGCTTCCCGTTCGTGCCCGCGGACCCCGACCGGCTGGCCCAGGACTGCTACGAGGCGTACAACATCCAGGTCGCGGGGCTCCAGCAGCGGCTCGCGGCGATCGGTGGCCCGAAGGTGGTCATCGGGGTGTCCGGCGGTCTCGACTCCACGCACGCGCTGATCGTCGCCGCCCGCGCGATGGACCGGGCGGGCCGCCCGCGCAGCGACATCCTCGCCTTCACCCTGCCCGGCTTCGCCACCAGCGACCACACCAAGGGCAACGCGCACGAGCTGATGCGCTCCCTCGGCGTCACCGCGGCCGAGCTGGACATCACGCCGACCGCCCGGCTGATGCTGGACGAGATGGGCCACCCCTTCGCGTCCGGCGAGCCCGTGTACGACGTCACCTTCGAGAACGTGCAGGCCGGACTGCGCACCGACTACCTGTTCCGGCTCGCCAACCAGCGTGGCGGCATCGTGCTCGGGACCGGTGACCTGTCGGAGCTGGCGCTCGGCTGGTCCACGTACGGCGTGGGCGACCAGATGAGTCATTACAACGTCAACTCGGGTGTGCCGAAGACGCTGATCCAGCATCTGATCCGCTGGGTCATCGGCAGCGGGCAGTTCGGTGCGGACACCGACCGGACGCTCGCCGCGATCCTCGACACGGAGATCAGCCCGGAGCTCGTACCGGGCGAGGAGATGCAGTCCACCGAGTCGAAGATCGGCCCGTACGCCCTGCACGACTTCACCCTCTTCCACGTGCTGCGCTACGGCTTTCGGCCGTCGAAGATCGCCTTCCTGGCCTGGCACGCGTGGCACGACCCGGACGCGGGTGCCTGGCCGCCGGGCTTCCCCGCGGCCGAGCGGGTCGCGTACGACCTGCCGGAGATCCGGCGCTGGCTGGACGTGTTCTGCCGCCGCTTCTTCGGGTTCGCGCAGTTCAAGCGCTCGGCCATGCCGAACGGGCCGAAGGTCTCGGCCGGTGGTTCGCTCTCGCCGCGCGGCGACTGGCGTGCGCCGTCCGACAGTTCGGCCCGCGTCTGGCTGCGCGACCTGGCCCGCTTCGACCTCCCGGAGACGGAGGGCTGACCGTTCAGCGGCGCAGCGCCTCCGGCCGGTCGGGTACGCGGGTGGCGACCACCCGCGCGCGCCGGGTCGGCCGCGCCGTGCGGCTCAGGTCCACCGCGTACGCCGCACCCGCCACCCCGATCCCCACGACCGCGAGCCCCGCCCCGGCGACCGCAGGTGCCGTCGCGCCGAAGCCCGCCGCCAGGGCGAGCCCGCCGATCCACGCGCCGCCCGCGTTGGCGAGGTTGAACGCGGCCTGGTTGGCGGAGGACGCGAGGGAGGGCGCGGCGGAGGCCTTCTCCATGACCATCAGCTGGAGGGGTGAGCCGGTGACGAAGGCGGCCGTGCCGAGGAGGGTGACCGCGACGGCCGCGCTCCACTGGGCGCCCATGAGGACCGGGAAGAGCGCGAGGACGACGACGAGGGACACCAGGCCGCCGAACAGTGTGCCGCGCAGGGAGTGGTCCGCGAGGCGGCCGCCGAGCAGGTTGCCCACCGTCGCGCCGACCCCGAAGAGCGCCAGCAGCAGCGTCACGCTGCCCTCGGCGTATCCGGCGGCGTCCGTGAGCATGGGCGCGATGTAGCTGTACGCGGAGAAGAGCGCCCCGAAGCCCGCGACCGTCGTCCCGAGGGCGAGCCAGACGGGCAGCGAGCGCAGCGCGGCGAGTTCGCCGCGCAGGCCGCCGGAGGGGGTGTGCGCGGGGGCCCGCGGGATCAGCAGGAACAGCGAGGCGATGGCGGCCACGCCGATCACGCTCACCCCGAGGAAGGCGGCCCGCCAGCCCAGGTGCTGCCCCACGAGGGTGGCGGCCGGGACGCCGGCGATGTTCGCGACGGTCAGTCCGAGGAACATCAGCGACACGGAGCGGGCCTTGCGCTCGGGCGCGACCAGACCGGTGGCGACGACGGCGCCGACGCCGAAGAAGGCGCCGTGCGGCAGACCGCTCAGGAAGCGGGCGGCGAGCAGCCAGTGACGGTCGGGGGCCAGGGCGGAGAGCGCGTTGCCCGCCACGAAGAGGCCCATCAGGGCGATGAGGACCGTGCGGCGGGACATCCGGGCGGTGGCCGCGGCGAGCAGCGGGGCGCCGATGACGACGCCGAGCGCGTACGCGGAGACCAGGTGTCCGGCGGTCGGGATGGATATGTGGAGGTCGTCCGCGACGTCGGGCAGCAGGCCCATCATGGCGAACTCGGTGGTGCCGATGCCGAAGGCGCCCACGGCGAGGGCGAGCAGGGCCAGAGGCATGAGAGGCCTTTCCAAGGAGCGGGGACGAGCGGGGCTCCGTGCGGACGCGGGCGGCACGCGGGAGACGCGGGTGCGCACGGAGGCGCCCGCGCACAGCGATGTGCGCGGGTCACGGGTCGATCAAAACATTAAGTTCAGTCGCTGAACAAATCCTGCCCGGCGAAGTATTCCGGGAGGTGCTCCAGGGAGTTAAGAAGCGGTTGCGTCCAACTGCACACGGGCCGCGACCGGGAGGTGGTCGCTGCCGGTCTCGGGCAGCGTCCACGAGGTCACCGGCTCGATGTCCCTGACCATGATCTGGTCGATCCGGGCCATCGGGAACGACGCCGGCCAGCTGAACCCGAAGCCGGTTCCCGCCGCGCCCTGCGTGGAGCGCATCTGCGCGGTGACGGCGTTGAGCGCCCGGTCGTTCATCGTGCCGTTGAGGTCACCGAGCAGGACGACCTGCCGCACGGGCTCGCCGGCGATCGCCTCGCCCAGCGCGTCCGCGCTCTTGTCGCGCTGCCGGGCGGTGAACCCGGCCTTCATCTTCACCCGCACCGAGGGCAGATGGGCCACGTACACCGCGGCCCGGCCGGCGGGCGCCGTCACGGTGGCCCGCATGGCACGCGTCCAGCCCAGCTTGATGTCCACCGGCCGGGCCGCACTGAGCGGGTACTTGCTCCACAGCCCGACGGTGCCCTGCACCGAGTGGTACTTGTACGTCGGCGCGAGCGCCTTCTCGTACACCGGCACGGCCGATGCCGTCAGCTCCTCCAGGGCCAGCACGTCGGCACCGGAGGCGGCCACGTCGCGGGCGGTGCCGGAGGGGTCCGGGTTGTCGGCGTTGACATTGTGGGTGGCCACGGTCAGATCGCCGCCGGCGTCGGTCTTGTCGGTGAGCAGTCCGCCGAAGAGGTTCAGCCAGACCACGCCCGTCACCACCACGGCGATCAGGGCACTGGCGGACTTCCGCACGAAGGCGAGGACCAGCAGGACCGGGATGAACACCCCGAGCCAGGGCAGGAACGTCTCGGTGAGGCTGCCGAGGTTGCCGATCCGGTTCGGGATCTGCGCATGCGTCAGCATCACCAGGGCGAGCAGGAGCGCGATCGCGGCGAGGATCAGCCCGCGCCGCCAGATGCCGCGGTCGCCGCGCCAGCCGTCGAGCAGGCGTCGAAGCCGGGGCTCTCTGCGGTCCGGCCCCTGGCCGCCGCTGCCCGTCTCCGTCATATACGCCTGCGCCATACCGTCGCCTCACAAAATGCCGTGCGCACCGTCTGCCCCTCGACTACGACCCTAGGGGATGTTCGGTGTCGTTCTCGCCGTCCGTGACGGCCGTACTGGCAAGGGGACGTTCAACTTCCCACCCGGAGTTCCGCATACGGGCCCACGATGCGCCCTCTGTGACGAAACGCGCACATTCGACCCGTCAGAAACCGGGCGCGTCACGGCCGGGCGGGGCGCAGGCCCTCCAGCAGCGTGTCGACGATCTGTTCGGCGAGCCCCTCGGAGAGTTCGGTGTCCGGGCGCATGACGGTCCGGACGAGCATGGGGCCGACGAACATGTCGTTGAGCAGCTCGATGTCGACGTCGTCGCGGAGTTCGCCGTTCTCCTGGCCGCGGCGCAGCACCTCGTAGCCCAGCTGGCGCCTCGGGGCGATGACCGTGGCGTCGTACGCGGCCCACAGTTTGGGGCTGCTCTTCATCTGCGCGTGCACGTTGTGCAGGATCGCCGACGAGCGGCTGACCAGGCCGCGCCGGCGCAGCGACTCCAGCAGCACGACGAGGTCCTCGCGCAGGGAGACGCCGGGGAGTTCGGGGTCCGCGGGCTCGGCGGCGCGCAGCACGTCGACGAAGAGCTCTTCCTTGCCGCTCCAGCGGCGGTAGATCGTCGCCTTGCCGACGCCGACGGTGCGGGCGAGCCGCTCGATGGAGATGTCCGCGAGCGGAACCCCTTCCTCCAGGAGCTTCATGACGCCCTCGATGATGGCGCGCTCCACGGCCTCGCTCCGAGGACGACCCCGGGTGGGGCACCCCTGTCTGTCCCGGCTGTCCGCGAGGCTCACGTCGAACTCCGATCCCATCGTTGACCTGGTGTCATTCTCCCCGATGTACGGCGATGGCGGGCACCCGGTGAGGGGTGCCCGCGGTCCCGGACGCCGCTGTCAGTCCTGTCCGAGGTCCGCCGTCACCAACTCGGCCTCGTCCTTGCCCTGGTGCGGGGCCGCCGGACGGCCCGGCAGGAACAGGGCGACGACGACCGCGCCGATGACCGCGACACCCGCGCCGCACAGGGCGGTGACGTGCATGGCGTGCAGGAAGGCGTCGTTCGCCGGGGTGACGAGGGCCTTGCCCTGCGGGCCGAGCTTGGCGGCGACCCCGAGCGTGGCCTCGATGGACTCGCCCGCGGTGTGCCGCAGGGGGGCCGGGACGAGGTCGAGCTTGTCCTCGATGCCGTTGCGGTAGGCCGTGGAGAGCACGGAACCGAGGACGGCGATGCCGAGGGCGCCGCCGACCTGGCGGAAGGTGTTGCTGAGCGCGGACGCGGAGCCGGCCTTCTCGCGCGGCAGCGCCTGCATGATGACGACGCTGGTCGGGGTCATGATGTGCGCCATGCCGGTGCCCATCAGGAAGAAGATGACCTCGAGAAGCCAGATCGGGGTGTCCGCCTCCAGCGTGGCGAACGCGGCCAGCGTCGCGGCGATGATCACCAGGCCCGCCGTGCAGGTGGCGCGGTTGCCGAAGCGGTCGACGACCAGCCGGGCGCGCGGCGCGAAGATGATCTGGGCCACGGCCAGCGGCAGCATCAACAGACCGGTCTGCAGCGGCGAGTAGCCGCGGACGCTCTGTGTGTAGAAGACCGAGAAGAAGGTCACGCCCATCAGCGCGAAGAAGACCAGCGCGATGGCCGACATCGCCGCCGAGAAGACCTTGTTCTTGAAGTACGTCACGTCGATGGACGGGTGGTCGCTGCGCTTCTCGAACATCACGAAGCCGATGAGGACCACGAGTCCGGCGCCGATGGTCGCGAGGACCCGCGGGTCGGTGAAGTCGGCGAGCTGGCCGCCCTTGATGATGCCGTAGACGAGCAGCACGAGGCCGATGATGGAGAGGACGACACCGACCGGGTCGAGACGGCCCGGGTTCGGGTCGCGCGAGTCCGGGACCAGCCAGATCATCAGGGCTATCGCGAGCAGCACGATCGGCACGTTGATGAGGAACACCGAGCCCCACCAGAAGTGGTCGAGCAGGACGCCACCGGTGATCGGGCCGATCGCGATGGCGAGGCCGACGCCGCCGGCCCAGATGCCGATGGCCTTGGGCTGCTCGTCGCGCTCGAAGACGTTCATCAGGACGGCGAGGGTGGCCGGCATGACGAAGGCTGCGCCGAGACCCATCAGCGCGCGGAACACGATGAGCTGGACCGGCGAGCCCGACTCGGCGGCCAGCGCCGACCCGATGCCGAACACGGCGAGACCGCCGAGCAGCACCTTCTTGCGGCCGAGCCGGTCACCGAGGAGGCCCGCGGTGAACAGAAGCCCGGCGAAGACGAGGGTGTAGGCGTTGATGGCCCACTCCAGCTCACCCTGCGTGGCACCGAGGCCGGTGGGCGCCGGGGTCGAGATCGTCTTGATCGCGACGTTCAGGATGGAGTTGTCGAGCACCACGATCAGCAGGCTCAGCATGAGCGCGCCGAGGATCGCCCAGCGGCGCCGGTGCACCGCCTCGGGCACGCGTCGATCGGGCGGGGGAGCGGAAGTTGTCATGACGACCACCCTAGAACCAATTCGATACGGCACCGTTCCGTATTGGAAAGGCTTTACGCAGAACTTACGAAGGGACCTAGGTCTCCGGTCGCAGGCGGCCCGCCGGGCGGGGCGGGCGTGGCGAGAGCGACACGGAGTCCGCCGGGCCCGGTCTAGCCCCGCGTGACGCGAGGTGCCACCATGGAGGTGATCCGGGGACGCCGTCAGGGTGCCTCGAGATGACAGAAGGAGCCGTTGCGATGACGCAGCTTTCGGCTGCCCCGACGCAGCCTGCGGAGGGTGCCCTCAAGGCCACCGGCAGCAAGGCGCTGTACGGGGGCAAGAGCACTCGCCGTATCACGGTGCGCGACATCACCGCCGCCAAGGAGCGCGGCGAGAAGTGGCCCATGCTCACCGCCTACGACGCGATGACCGCGTCCGTCTTCGACGAGGCCGGCATCCCGGTCATGCTGGTCGGCGATTCGGCGGGCAACTGCCACCTGGGTTACGAGACGACCGTCCCCGTCACCATGGACGAGATGACCGTGCTGTCCGCGGCGGTCGTACGGGGCACCAGTCGCGCCCTGATCGTCGGCGACCTGCCCTTCGGGTCCTACCAGGAGGGTCCGGTGCAGGCGCTGCGCTCGGCGACCCGCCTGGTCAAGGAGGCCGGGGTGGGCGCGGTGAAGCTGGAGGGCGGCGAGCGCTCGCACCGCCAGATCGAGCTGCTGGTCGAGTCCGGCATCCCGGTGATGGCGCACATCGGCCTGACCCCGCAGTCCGTGAACTCCATGGGCTACCGCGTGCAGGGCCGGGGCGAGGAGGCCGCGCACCAGCTGCTGCGGGACGCCAAGGCGGTCCAGGACGCGGGCGCCTTCGCCGTCGTCCTCGAACTGGTCCCGGCGGAGCTCGCCGCCGAGGTCACGCGCACCCTGCACATCCCGACCGTCGGCATCGGCGCGGGCTCCGAGACCGACGCGCAGGTCCTGGTGTGGACCGACATGCTCGGCCTGACCGGCGGCAAGGTGCCGAAGTTCGTCAAGCAGTACGCCGACCTGCGCCGCGTCATGGGCGACGCCGCGAAGGCGTTCGCCGAGGACGTGGTCGGCGGGACGTTCCCGCTGGAGGAGCACTCCGTCCACTAGGCCCACCGAGGCCCCCGAGCCACTGCGGCACCAAGGCAACCCGCCGATCGTCCCCCGTCGGCGGGTTGTCGCCTTTCCGGCCTCCTCTCCACGTCCTGTCGGCCGACTGTCGGCGACCTATCGGTAGCGGCCCGGACCTGTAGGCATCCTGTCGGTCGTTTGTCGGTGGCGACTGGCACCTTGATGGACATGACGCGAATCGACAACACGCCCCGACAAGCTGCGACCGGCCGCAGCGCCGTCACCGTACGGGGGCTGGTCAAGCACTACGGCGAGACCAAGGCGCTGGACGGGGTCGACCTGGATGTGCGCGAGGGCACCGTCCTCGGTGTGCTGGGTCCCAACGGCGCCGGCAAGACCACCCTCGTCCGCTGCCTGTCCACCCTCATCACCCCGGACGCCGGACAGGCCACGGTCGCCGGTTACGACGTGCTGAAGCAGCCCCGGCAGCTGCGCCGGGTGATAGGGCTCACCGGCCAGTACGCCTCGGTCGACGAGAAGCTCCCCGGCTGGGAGAACCTCTACATGATCGGGCGGCTGCTCGACCTGCCCCGCAAGGACGCCCGCCGACGGGCCGACGAGCTCTTGGAGCGCTTCTCCCTCACCGAGGCCGCCAAGCGCCCGGCGTCGACGTACTCCGGCGGTATGCGCCGCCGGCTCGACCTCGCCGCCTCGATGATCGGCAGCCCGGCCGTGCTGTACCTGGACGAGCCGACGACCGGCCTCGACCCGCGGACCCGCAACGAGGTGTGGCAGGAGGTCAAGCGCATGGTCGCCGACGGCGTCACCGTGCTGCTCACCACTCAGTACATGGAGGAGGCCGAGCAGCTCGCCTCCGAGCTGACGGTCATCGACCGCGGCAAGGTCATCGCCAACGGCCGGGTCGACGAGCTGAAGGCACGCGTCGGCGGCCGGACGCTGCGGATCCGCCCGGTCGACCCGCTGCAACTGCGCCCGCTGGCCGCCATGTTCGACGAGCTGGGGCTCACCGGCCTCGCCACGACGATCGTGGACAGCGAGACCGGCAGCGTGCTGGTCCCGATCCTCAGCGACGAGCAACTCACCGCCGTGGTCGGCGCGGTCACCGCGCGCGGCATCACGATCGCCTCCATCTCCACCGAACTGCCCAGTCTGGACGAGGTGTTCCTCTCCCTCACCGGCCACAAGGCCAGTGCCCCGCAGGACGAGAACCCCGCCCGCGCCTACGAGGAGGTCTCCGCATGAGTACCGCCGTTGTCGAAGCCCCCCTCACGGTCGAGGTCGACCCCCGCATCTCGCTCCGCGCGCACGCCCGCCACACCGGCGCGCTGATCCGTCGCAACCTGCTGTGGATCCGCCAGGACCCGGAGTCGATGTTCGACGCGATCCTGTTCCCGGTCATCTTCACGCTGCTGTTCGTCTACGTCTTCGGCGGCTCCATCGGGCAGTCGCTCGGCGGCGGACAGGAGGCGTACGTCCAGTACGTCGTGCCCGGCCTGATGGCCATGATGGGCATGAACATGGCCCAGGGAGTGGGCACCGGCTTCAACACCGACTTCAACTCCGGTGTCATGGACCGGTTCCGGTCCCTGCCGATCGGGCGCGGCTCGGTGCTGTTCGCCAAGATCGCGGTCGAGGTGATGCGGATGCTGATCGCGACCGCGATCCTCATGATCGTCGGCGTCCTGGTCGGCTTCCACATCACCAACTGGCCCGGTCTGTTCGCCTCCGTGGGCCTGTCCGCGGTCTTCGGCTCGGCCCTGATGTGGGTGTTCCTCACCCTCGGCGTGATCATGAAGAGCGCGCAGTCCGTGCAGGCGATGGGCTTCCTGGTGCTGATGCCGCTCCAGTTCGGCTCGTCGATCTTCGCGCCGACCAAGTCGATGCCGGGCTGGCTGCAGAACTTCACCGAGTACAACCCGCTGTCCTCCCTCGCGGACGCGGCACGCGGGCTGATGGTGGGCGGTCCGGTCGCGCACGGCCTGTGGGTGACGCTCGGCTGGTCGCTGGCCCTCACCCTGGTGATGGCGCCCATCGCGATCCACAAGTTCCGCACCAAGAACTGACG
>NZ_JBHWVI010000184.1:0-18123 GCF_042737005.1 Streptomyces sp. NPDC060027 | reverse complement strand
TCCTCGCCGGTGATCAGGCCGTCGACGGCGGAGAACTGGCCGGTGACACCGATCGCGGCACGGACCGCCTGGGGGTCGGCGGCGAGATCGTGGCCGCCGATCCGGATCTCGCCGGAGGCGGGGTCGGGGGAGATGAGCGTGGAGAGGATCTTCACGGCGGTGGTCTTGCCGGCGCCGTTCGGGCCGAGCAGGGAGAAGACCGTTCCTTCGGGGACGGCCAGGTCGATGCCGTCGAGCACGGTCTTGTCGCCGTAGGACTTGCGCAGCCCGTTCGCCGCGATGGCCAGGTTCGTCATGATCGGTGCTCCTCAGAGACTGCGGGCGGCGATGTCGCCGTGGGCGGTGGTCGCGTGGATGGTCAGGCCGGGGGTTCCGTCGGTGTTCTTGAGCGTGTTGTTGATCCGGCCGTAGCTGGTGCCGGCGTCCAGGGCGGCGGAGACTCCGCGAGCGGCACCGACCGACACGTCACCGGACTCGGTGCGCAGTACGACCGTCCCGCGCACGGCCTCGGTGATCCGGATGTCGCCCTTTGCGGTGCTGATCTCCGCGGGGCCGCCCAGGCGGCCGACCGAGATGTCACCGGCGAGGAGGGTGAGGCGGGCGCTCGTGGTCTCGTCGAGCTTGACGGAGCCCTGAGCGCCCTCGAAGGTGACGTCGCCGAGCCGTCCGACGCCCCGGAACTCGGCCATGGCCGCCTTCGCCTCGACCCGGGAACCGGCGGGCAGTTGGACCGTCACCTCGACGGACCCGGAGGCGCCGAGGAGCCGGTTCTTCGCCTGTGAGGTCTCGATCCGCAGGACACCGTCGCCGTACGCGACCGTGGTCTGCTCCGCCGCCTTCACGTCGCGGCCCTTCGAGGCGTCCGCGGGCAGGATCTCGACCGTGGCGTCGGTCCGGTCGGCGGCGATGAAGCGGATGTGTCCCGCGGGGATGTCGAGGACGGCGGAGATCGGGGCGGTGGTGTCGAACTTCTGCATCGTGCTCTCCTTCATCTGCCGCGTACGCTTCCGCGGCCCGCTGTTTCTGATGATGGAAACGCTACGTTGCATTCATGGATGCGGCAACGGTGTCGTTGCTTACTGATGCCATCAATGCAGGTCGATGCAGAGAATTCATTGCAATGGCTCTGAATCTAATGCAACAACTCGACAGGGTTCGTTGCAATGATTTGGAAGTGAACGCTATAGTGGAGACACCGAAGACCACGAAGGAGGCCGCGATGCCGGGAGGCAGGCTCACCCAGCAGGAACGCCAGCAGATCGCGCTGGGACTGGCCGACGGCCTCGCCTACGCGGAGATCGCCAGAAGCCTCGACCGTCCGACCTCGACGATCACGCGCGAGGTGATGCGCAACGGCGGCCCCACCGCCTACCGCGCCGACCTCGCCCATCGCGCCACCGAACACCGCGCCCACCGCCGCAGGCAGGCCGCACCCCGGGGGGTCGAGGCGCCCCCGCAGGCCCACGGACGCGACGCCGAGGCGGTGCGGGAGTACGAGGAGACGTTCACCACCGTCATGATGGCTTCGGGCGCGCCCAAGATGATGTCCCGGGTGATGGCCTGCCTCACCCTCACCGACGCGGGCAGCCTCACGGCGTCCGAACTCGTCCAGCGTCTCCAGGTCAGTCCGGCGTCCGTCTCCAAGGCGATCGCGTTCCTCGAGAGCCAGGGCCTCGTACGCCGGGAACGCGACGAACGCCGCCGCGAGCGCTACGTCGTCGACGACGACGTCTGGTACCAGTCGATGATGGCCAGCGCCCGGTCCACCGCCCAACTGGTCGAGACCGCACGGGACGGCGTCGGCATCCTCGGCCCGGGCACCCCGGCCGCCGCCCGCCTCGAGAACATCGCCCGTTTCCTCGACTTCGTCTCCGAGAGCATCGTCCGCGCCGCGGAGCAGGCCCGCGAAATCCTCCACACGAAACCTGAGACGACGACCTCGGACGACACCGCCGGAGCTGACCTGGGCGACCCCGCCTGAGTCGACCTGGGCGACCCTGCCTGGGCCGGGTTCGGGTCGCGGCGAGACAGCCGCCTCGCCGGGCGCGGCGCACGGGCCTCGCGCCGGATCCCGCGATCCGAGCCGGCCCCGGTGCCACGCCCGGCGCGGATGAACGGCCCCTGAGCGGTTTCCGGGTCAGGGGCCGTTCGCGTGCCGGTTGCCGGTTGCCGGCTGTCCGTCGGGCCGTTCAGGGCTGTCGGGACGGAGGGGCCGTCATCCGGGCCGCGGAGGCGATCGTCGAGCGGGCCTCACGTTCGGTGAGACCCGTCCGGACGGCGGCCTGGACGAGCGGGGTGATCAGTTGGGGACCGATGCCGTTCTCGTAGGCGCGGCAGGCGGCCCAGAAGAGGCGGGTGTTGCGCTGACCAGCGTGCGCGGCGAGGACGAACTGGACCAGCCCCTCGCCCTGCCGACCGGTCGCGGAGGATGCCGGATGGCTCGTGCGGGGCGGGGGCAGCAGCAGCCGCAGGAGTTCGGACGGGCAGGGTGCGGGCGCGAGTCGAGCGGTGCCGGGGGCCGTTTCGTACACGCCGTGTTCGGTGCGTGAGCCGGGGCCGACGAGGTAGCCGCCGGCGCCTCGAATGTCGATGCCGGGGGCGAGCCGGCTCGCCGAGTTGGGGACGACGACGTCCGGCGGTCCGCTCAGCCACAGGTGGCGGCCGCCGCTGGGGGTCAGGACGACCACCGTGTCCGGAATCGTGAAGAGATGGCGCAGCGCCAGTTCGCGCAGGGCCGCCGAGGAGTCCGTGGCGGACTTGGTGTCGAGGTCGATGCCGATGAGGTGGTGCGGGTGCAGCCCGCAGGCGATGCCGTAGCCGGTGGCCCAGGGGGAGGCGGCGAAGAGCGCGCGGATGCGCCGGGGCTCGGTCGAGGCGTCGTACACGCCGTGCCCGAAACGGCCGCATTCGCCGTGGCAGGGGGTGGGATCGGGGTCGTCGCGGTGGGGGGAGCGCAGGGCCGGGAGCTTCGTTCGGGACAGCGGGATCACCGCGAGTCCGCGCTCGGCTGCGGACAGGGCGTGGGCCAGGGCCAGGGTGGTGGCCCGCCGGTCGATGGTGGCCATGCATCCATGTTCGTACGAGTGTTCGAAAAAGGGAAGGCTTCTCCGGGTGCGCAGGGGCGCCAGGCGGGTGACGGGCGAGATCGGCCGAAAATGTGCCGTAACGCTTCAGCTGGTGCGGCATCTGGGATTGAGCGGTCGACAGGGGCCTGAGCAGGGGTTTTGTGGGCGTGAAGGTGGTTTATCGACATGTCCTCACGCTTGAGGGGGAATCGCGGCTTCCGGGGTGGTTCGCCGGTTATCCGGTGGGCAACCCTGGACTCGCGACGTCGTGACCGACACCGGGGCGGCCGGCCAACCGCCCTGGAACAAGCCGTATTTCCCGTACAGCCCGGTTCACCGCCGGTGCGTACAACCGGTTCTGGAGGAATTCACATGGCAAGCATCCGTACCGCTCGCGTCCTCGCCGCCGTCGCGGCCCTGCCCCTGGCCGCCGCCCTCTGCTCGGGCGTCGCGACGGCGGACAACGGCGCCTTCGCGGACAGCGGATCGAACGCCGGAGTGGCGACCGTCAGCGGCAGCGGGGTCGGGCACGACAACAAGGGCAACTCTTCGACATCTCAACAGCAGGCGGTCGGCTCAGGAGCCTCGAATCAGAGCAATACCGCCCAGGTGAACGGTTCCGCGTTCACGGCCATCAACCAGTCCAACGACACCGTCCGCGTCAACTTCGTCAACCTCTGGTGAGCCGGGGGCCGGTGCGCTGTCATCGGCCCTGGGTCTCCTGTGTGGGGTAGTGCTCTGTGGGGGTTTCACAGCGGCTGCGCGACGGTGCTCCGGTGCCGTCGCGCAGACGTGTTCGGGGCGTCGCGCAGAACCGGCGGCGGCGTCGCGGCGACCTGTTCACGGGTGTCGTACGGGCTCGATCCGAGGTGTCGCACAGGGGGTGCCGCGAGAGGGCTGCCGGGGGCGGGATCGCTGGAGGGGTGGCTCGGCCGGTGGGCCGCGGGCGAGGCTGTTGGAGGGCGGCTCGGCCGGGTGGGCCGCGGGCGACCCGGGGACTTGGCCGTGACCTTGACAGTCGACGGTATCTGACGGACAGTCAGAAAACCTTGTTCGTACGAGGTCCGGGAGGGCCGCCGCCGTGCACCTCGCCCCCACCGAGCGCCAGCAGCGGCTGCGCGCCGAGCTCCGCACGTACTTCCGGGACCTGATGCCGGACGGGCCACCGCCCGCCGACGATCCCGTACGCCAGCGGGCGCTGCTGCGCCGGATCGGCGCCGACGGCCTGCTCGGGCTCGGCTGGCCGGTCGCGTACGGAGGGCAGGGGCGCGGAGCGGACGAGCAGTTCGTCTTCTTCGACGAGGCCTACCGGGCCGGTGCGCCAGTCTCGATGGTCACGCTGAACACCGTCGGGCCGACCCTCATGAAATTCGGCAGCGAGGAGCAGAAGGCCTTCTTTCTGCCGCGCATCCTGAGCGGGGACCTCGTGTTCGCCATCGGGTACTCGGAGCCGTCCGCCGGCACGGACCTCGCCTCCTTGCGGACGCGCGCCGTGCGGGAGCCCGGGGGGAGCGCGGGACCGGCCGGCGCCGAGGGCGGGCACTGGCGGATCGACGGGCAGAAGATCTTCACGTCCAACGCCCAGAACGCCGACTGGATCTGGCTCGCCTGCCGGACCGACTCGGACGCGCCGAAGCACCAGGGCATCTCGATCCTGCTCGTCCCCACGGACGCCTCCGGCTTCTCCTGGACACCGATCGAGACGGTGGGCGGCCAGACCACCACGGCGACCTACTACGACGGGATCCGAGTCCCGGCCGGGAACCTGGTCGGTGAGGAGAACGGCGGCTGGGGGCTCATCACCAACCAGCTCAACCACGAGCGGGTGGCCCTCGCCGCGATCGGCATGCAGGCCGAGGACTTCTACGCGGCCGCGCTGGAGGCGGCCCGTACACCTGATCCGGTGACTGGGCGGCGCAGGGTTGACGAGCCGTGGGTGCGTTTCCAGTTGGCCGAAGTGCATGCCCGGCTGGCGGCATCACGCCTGCTCAACTGGCGTTTGGTGGGGGATGTGGGAGTCGGCGGACCGGCGCCGGGAGACGCGAGCGGCGTGAAGGTCATGGGAACCGAATCCGCGGTCGCGGTGTACCGAATGTGTCAGCACATCGTGGGAGCGGACGCACTGGTCCGCTCCGGTTCGCCGGGGGCCTTCGGGGCCGGCGAGCTGGAGCGGATGAACAGGGCGGCGCAGATCAACACGTTCGGGGGCGGGGTGAGCGAGGTGCAGCGGGAGATCGTCGCGACGATGCGGCTCGGCATGAAGAGGGGGCGGCGGTGAGCGGCCGTGGAGCGGGCGGCGAGGGAGCTGCGGTGAGGGACGGTGCCGGGCATGAGGGTGCCGTGCATGACGGTGCCGTGCCCGGCCGGGACGACCTGTCGGCGCGCCTGAAGGGGTACGAGGGGCGCGCGGCCACCGTCGGGGGCGTCGGCAAGGACCCGGTCAACGCTCCGATGATCCGGCACTGGTGCGAGGCGATGGGGGACACCAACCCGGCGTACGACGGGCCGGACGCCGTGGCCCCGGCCACCATGCTCCAGGCGTGGACCATGGGCGGTCTCGGCGGGCACCCCGGCCGCTCCGGGGCGTACGACGAACTGCTCCGCCTGCTCGACGGCGCGGGGTACACCTCGGTGGTCGCCACCGACTGCGAGCAGGAGTATCTGCGCCCGCTGCGCCCCGGGGACCGGATCACCTTCGACGCGGTGATCGAATCCGTCTCCGAGCGCAAGACGACGAAGCTGGGCACGGGGTTCTTCATCACGACGCGGATGGACATCCGGGCGGGGGGCGAACTCGCCGGGACCCACAGGTTCCGCATCCTCAAGTACGTTCCGGCACACCGGAATCCGAAGGGCCTGGCGGGGGCGATGGACTCGTCGAGCACCGCGGAGTCGAGCGCCTCCGTGGCGAACGGTGTCGAGTCGAGCGCCGCCGAGGCGAACAGCGCGGGGGCGAACAGCGGGGAGGCGAACAGCGGGGAGGCGAAGCGCCGCCGCCCTCGCCCGGTGATCAACCGGGACAATGCCGGGTTCTGGGAGGGCGTCGAGCGGCACCGGCTGCTGATCCAGCGCTGCACGACGTGCGGAACGCTGAGATTCCCCTGGCTGCCGGGGTGCGGCGCGTGCGGCAGCCCGGACTGGGACACCGTCGAGTCGGGCGGCGAGGGGACCGTCTATTCGTACGTCGTCATGCACCACCCGCCGTTCCCGGCCTTCGACCCGCCCTACGCCGTCGGCCTGATCGAACTCGCCGAGGGCGTGCGGATCGTGAGCAACGTGGTGGGCGTACCGCACGACCAGGTGCGGATCGGCCTGCCGGTGCGGCTCGAATTCCAGCGGTACGACGAGGAGTTGGAACTGCCGGTCTTCCGGGCGGTGGACGGGTCCGGCGGCGGGGACGACCCCGGCGCTTCGGCGGCACGTGAACCCGTGGGGCTCGGCGGCTCGGCCGCACGCGAACCCGTCAGCTCCGGCGGCCCGGCAGTGCGCGAACTCCGAGTGCCCGCCCGCTCCGCAGCGCGTGAACCCGTCGGTTCCGGCCGCTCGGCCGCCTCGGGCCTCTCCGAGGGCCCTTTCGCCGGGCGCTCGGGTGAGGGGAGCTGACATGGACTTCACGCCCACCGAGGAGCAGGCGGCCGCCCGGGACCTGGCCGCGCGGATCTTCGGCGATCTCTCCACCCATGAGCGGCTCGCCGCGGCCGGGACGGGCAGCGACGCCGGACTGTGGAAGGAGTTGTGCGCCGCCGGGCTCGTGGCGGCCGTCGAGGACACCGGGCTGCTCGGCCTCGTCCTGCTGCTGGAGGAGCAGGGGCGCACCACGGCGCAGGTGCCGTTCGCGGCGAGCTGTGTGTACGGACTGCTCGCGGTGGCGGCGCACGGTTCGCCCGAGCAGCGTGAGCGGCTGCTGCCGGGGATCGCCGACGGGACGCTGGTGGTGGCCGGTGCGATCTCCGGATCGATGTCGGGGCCGACACCGGGGCCGGGGCAAGGGTCGGGGCCGGGGCAAGGGTCGGGGGCAGGCTCCGCTGCCCGGGCCGAGGCCTGGGCCGCTCCGGACCTCTCCGGGGCGGATGCGGAGATCGCCCCTTCCGGTCCGGAGATCGTCGCGTCCGTTCCGGAGGCTGCTGCTTCTTCTCCTAGGGGCGCGGGGTCCGGTTCCGGGGTCGCAGGGTCCTCTCCTGTGCGGGAGCGGGCGGCGGGGAGGCTGACCGGGGTCGTTCCCGCGGTGCCCTGGCTGCGCGACGCCACCCATGTGCTCGTCGCCGACGACCGCCGCCGGCTCTGGCTGGTCCGCACCGCGGAGGCGGCGGCGAGCGAGCCGGTCGAGCTGACGGCGCCCTGGTCGGCGGGGCGTCTGACGCTGGACGGGACGCCGGGCGAGGCGCTGGGCGGGGAGGGGGCGTTCGGCGACCTGCTGGCCACCGCCCGTACGGCCTTCGCCGGACTCCAGGCCGGGGTGTGCGCGGGGTCGCTGGCCCGGGCCGTGGAGTACACGAACGCGCGCGAGCAGTTCGGGCGGCCGCTCGCCGCCAAGCAGGGCGTCCAACTGCGTGCCGCCGACGCGTACATGGACACCGAGGCGATACGGGTGACGGCGTACGAGGCGGCATGGCGGCGCGACGAGGGGCTGCCGTACGCGACGCACGCGCTGACGGCCGCCTGGTGGGCGTCCGAGGCGGGGCAGCGGGTGGTGCACACGGGCCAGCATCTGCACGGCGGGGCGGGAGCCGACATCGAGCACCCCGTGCACCGGCACTTCCTGTGGGGCCGGCAGCTGGACGCGTATCTGGGGTGCGGGGGCGAAGTGCTCCAGGAGTTGGGGGAGTTGATCGCGAACGGGGAGGTGGGGACATGAGGGTGGG
The DNA here is from genome assembly GCF_042737005.1 of Streptomyces sp. NPDC060027. Taxonomy (NCBI): domain Bacteria; kingdom Bacillati; phylum Actinomycetota; class Actinomycetes; order Kitasatosporales; family Streptomycetaceae; genus Streptomyces; species Streptomyces sp. NPDC060027. Next base: position 10,196 of record NZ_JBHWVI010000184.1, on the reverse strand, counting down.
CGACGCACTGCCGCCGCTGGAGATCGAGATCACCCGCACGCTGATCGTGGCCGGGGCGATCGCCTCACGGGACTACCAGGACGTGCACCACGACGCGGACCTGGCGAGGGAGAAGGGCTCGCCGGACATCTTCATGAACATCCTGACGACGAACGGCCTGGTCGGACGGTACGTGACCGATCACTTCGGCCCGGACGCCGTGCTGCGCAAGGTGGCGATACGGCTGGGAGCTCCCAACCACCCAGGAGACACCATGGTGTTGACCGGTTCGGTCGAGGAGGTCGACGCCGGCACGGTCACGGTGAGGATCCTCGGCGCCAACGGCATCGGACGGCACGTCATGGGCACCGTGACGTTGACCGTCCCGACCACGGAGGCGGAGCCCGGGCCTGCTCCCGCAGCCGCAGCCGCAGCCGCAGCCGCAGCCGCAGCCCCAGCCGCTCCCGCAGCTGTAACTGCCTCGGCCGAGGGCGGTGTCGCATGAGCGTGCGGAAGAGGGACGGTCTCGGTGGGCGAGCGGCGGTCGTCGGGATCGGGGCCACCGAGTTCTCCAAGGACTCGGGGCGCAGCGAGCTGCGGCTGGCGGTGGAGGCGGTGCGGTCCGCGCTCGACGACGCGGGGCTGACACCGGCGGACGTGGACGGGATGGTGACGTTCACGATGGACACCAGCCCGGAGATCACCGTCGCGCAGGCGGCCGGGATGAGGGAGCTGTCCTTCTTCTCGCGCATCCACTACGGCGGCGGGGCGGCCTGCGCGACGGTCCAGCAGGCGGCGCTCGCGGTGGCCACCGGGGTGGCCGAAGTCGTGGTCTGCTACCGGGCGTTCAACGAACGGTCGGGCCGCAGATTCGGCTCGGGCGTGCAGCGGCGGGAGCCGTCGGCGGAGGGCGCCGCGCTCGGCTGGGCCCTGCCGTTCGGGCTGCTCACCCCGGCCTCCTGGGTGGCGATGGCCGCCCAGCGGTATCTGCACACCTACGGGCTGACACCCGAGGCGTTCGGTCATGTCGCCGTGGTGGACCGGAAGTACGCGGCGACGAACCCGGCCGCGTACTTCCACGGCAGACCGATCACGCTCGCCGAGCACGCGGCCTCGCGGTGGATCGTGGAGCCGCTGCGGCTGCTGGACTGCTGCCAGGAGACCGACGGCGGCCAGGCGCTGGTGGTCACCTCCGTCGAGCGGGCCCGCGATCTGCCGCACTCCCCGGCGGTGATCACGGCCGCCGCCCAGGGCGCGGGCCGGGCGCAGGAGCAGATGACCAGCTTCTACCGGGACGATCTGACGGGACTTCCGGAGATGGGCGTGGTGGCCCGGCAGCTGTGGCGGACGGCGGGGATGAGCCCGGCGGAGATCGACGTGGGGATTCTGTACGACCACTTCACACCGTTCGTGCTGATGCAGCTGGAGGAGTTCGGGTTCTGCAAGCCGGGGGAGGCCGCGGACTTCGTCGCCGAGGAGCGACTGCCGCTGAACACGCACGGGGGGCAGCTCGGGGAGGCGTATCTGCACGGGATGAACGGCATAGCGGAGGCCGTACGGCAACTGCGGGGCACGTCCGTGAACCAGATACCGGGTGCTGGGCGGGTCCTGGTGACGGCGGGTACCGGGGTTCCCACGTCGGGGCTGATCCTCGGGGCCGACGGGTGAGACCGCGGTGCCGGCCCCCCACACCCGCCGGCCGGCACCCCCGCCCGGGGGACACCGCTTCTGGTCGTCTCTCAGGGGTGAACCCTCAGGGGCGGGGCCCGCTCGTCCACCTTCAGGAGGTGAGGTCAACCCCACTCCTACAACCTGAGGCGGACATGGCTTCGGGACCTGCGGCCGATCCGCGGGAGGAGGGGTCGAACCTAGCGTGGAGCCATGACCACACTCGTCTGCACGAGCGCCTCGGACGCCGCCACAAGGGCGACGCAGACCCGTCCGTACGCGTCGTTCTCGTCGTACATGAAGGCCCGCCAGTCGGCGCTGCTGCGCACCGCCCGGTCGCTCACCGCGAACCCGAGCGACGCGGAGGACCTGCTGCAGACGGCGCTGGCGAAGACGTATGTCGCCTGGGACCGGATCGAGGACCACCGGGCGCTGGACGGCTATGTGCGGCGGGCGCTGCTGAACACGCGGACGTCGCAGTGGCGCAAGCGCAAGGTCGACGAGTTCGCCTGCGACGAGCTGCCGGAGCCGGAGGGGCTGCCCAGCGCGGACCCCGCCGAGCAGCAGGCGCTGCACGACGCGATGTGGCGGGCGATCACCAAGCTGCCGGCGCGGCAGCGGGCGATGGTGGTGCTGCGCTACTACGAGGATCTGAGCGAGGCACAGACGGCGGAGGTGCTCGGGGTCTCCGTCGGCACGGTCAAGTCGGCGGTGTCCCGTGCGCTGGGCAAGCTGCGCGAGGACCCCGAGCTGATCCCCGTCCGTCAGGAAGCGCCCCGACCGGTCGCCGAGCAGGCCCTTCGCTGATCGATCATTCCTGCCCCTAGTGACATACCGCGCGGTATGTGCGCAGAATCAGCGCAACCCATTACTACCGCGTAGGCAATGTCGCCCCCGGGAGGACGCCGTGCTGAGCACGATGCAGGACGTACCGCTGACTGTGACCCGCATTCTCGTGCACGGGGCGCTGGTGCACGGAGGGTCGCAGATCACGACCTGGACGGGAGAGGGCGAGCCGCACCGCCGCAGCTTCCGCGAGGCTGGGGAGCGCGCGAACCAGCTCGCCCACGCTCTGCGCGACGACCTCGGCGTGACGGGCGACGAGCGGGTCGCGACCCTCATGTGGAACAACGCCGAGCATGTCGAGGCGTACTACGCGATCCCCTCCATGGGCGCGGTGCTGCACACACTGAACCTCCGCCTCCCCGCCGAGCAGCTCGTCTTCATCGTCAACCACGCCGCCGACCGCGTGGTCATCGTCAACGGCTCGCTGCTTCCGCTGCTCGCGCCGCTCCTCCCCCATCTCCCGACGGTGGAGCACGTGGTCGTCTCGGGACCCGGCGACCGTTCGCTGCTCGACGGGGCGAGTGTGCGGGTGCACGAGTACGAGGAGCTCATCGCCGGGAAGCCGACGGTCTACGACTGGCCGGAGATCGACGAGCGGCAGGCCGCGGCCATGTGTTACACCTCCGGGACCACCGGGGACCCCAAGGGCGTCGTGTACTCCCACCGTTCGATCTACCTGCACTCCATGCAGGTGAACATGGCCCAGTCGATGGGGCTCACCGACCAGGACACCACCCTCGTCGTGGTCCCGCAGTTCCACGTCAACGCCTGGGGTCTGCCGCACGCGACCTTCATGTCGGGCATCAACATGCTGATGCCCGACCGTTTCCTCCAGCCCGCGCCGCTCGCCGAGATGATCGAGAGCGAGCGGCCGACGCACGCCGCCGCCGTCCCGACCATCTGGCAGGGACTGCTCGCCGAGCTGACCGCCAAGCCCCGCGACGTCTCCTCCCTCACCCAGGTGACGATCGGCGGCTCGGCCTGCCCGCCCTCGCTGATGGCCGCCTTCGACGAGCTGGGCATGCACGTCTGCCACGCCTGGGGCATGACCGAGACCTCCCCGCTCGGCACCATCGCCCGCCCGCCGGCCCACGCCGTGGGCACGGACGAGGAGTTCGCGTACCGCCTCACCCAGGGCCGCTTCCCGGCGGGCGTCGAGGCCCGCCTCACCGGCCCCGGCGGCGAACGGCTCCCGTGGGACGGCGAGTCCGCCGGCGAGCTCGAGGTCCGCGGCCCCTGGATCGCCGGTGCCTACTACGGCGGCGACGGCGCGGAACCGCTGCGCCCCGCCGACAAGTTCAGCGAGGACGGCTGGCTCAAGACCGGTGACGTCGGCACGATCAGCGCCGACGGCTTCCTGACCCTCACCGACCGCGCCAAGGACGTCATCAAGTCGGGCGGCGAGTGGATCTCCTCGGTCGACCTGGAGAACGCCCTCATGTCCCACCCGGACGTGACCGAGGCCGCGGTCGTGGCCGTCCCCGACGAGAAGTGGGGCGAGCGGCCGCTGGCCACCGTCGTCCTGAAGGAGGGCTCCACCGCCGACTTCGAGACGCTGCGCGCCTTCCTCGCCGAGGAGGGCAAGATCGCCAAGTGGCAGCTCCCCGAGCGCTGGACGATCATCGAGGCGGTCCCGAAGACGAGCGTCGGCAAGTTCGACAAGAAGGTGCTCCGCAGGAAGTACGCGGAGGGCAGCCTGGACGTGACCAAGCTCTGAAACACCACGGGGCGGCCACGGCCGGCCCCGAGGACCGTCACCCGTACGCCGGGCGGGCGCCCCACGGCCCCCGCCCGGCGTACGCGCGGTTCAGCGCCGTAGCGGGCGTCTGTGTCCGTGCCCGTGCCCGTGTCTGTGCCCGTGCCCGTGTTTGTGCCCGTGCCCGTGCCCGTGCCCGTGCCCGTGTCTGTGCGCGTGCCCGTGCCCGTGCCCGTGTTCGTGCCCTTGCCCGGACGGCGTCGGCGCCCGCTAGTTGGTGCCGATGCGGGCCAGCAGGTCGACGATCCGGTCCTGGACGTCGTCGCTCGTCGAGCGCTCCGCGAGGAACAGCACGGACTCCCCCGCGGCCAGCCGCGGCAGTTCGGCCGGGTCGACGGCGGCGGTGTAGACGACGAGCGGCGTGCGGTTCAACTGCCCGTTCGCCCGCAGCCAGTCGACGATCCCGGCCCGTCGGCGCCGTACCTGCAGCAGGTCCATCACCACGAGGTTCGGCCGCATCTGCGAGGCCAGGGTGACGGCGTCCTCGTCCGTCGAGGCACGCGCGACCTGCATCCCGCGCCGCTCCAGCGTCGCCGTCAGCGCCAGCGCGATCTCCGCGTGCTCCTCGATGAGCAGCACCCGCGGCGGGTGCTGCTCGGAGTCGCGGGGCGCGAGCGCCTTCAGGAGTACGGCGGGGTCGGCGCCGTACGCCGCCTCGCGCGACGCCTGTCCGAGGCCCGCCGTCACCAGGACGGGCACCTCGGCGGCGACAGCGGCCTGGCGCAGCGACTGCAGGGCCGTGCGGGTGATCGGGCCGGTCAGCGGGTCGACGAACAGCGCGGCCGGGAACGCGGCGATCTGCGCGTCGACCTCCTCGCGCGAGTTCACGATGACGGGCCGGTAGCCGCGGTCGCTCAGCGCCTGCTGGGTGGTGGCGTCGGGCGCGGGCCACACGAGAAGCCGCCGCGGGTTGTCCAGCGGCTCCGGGGGCAACTCGTCGTCCACGGGCCGCGGCTGCGGCTGGTCGGCGACCTCGACGGCACCGCCGGGACCGTCGAGCGGCTCGGGGCCCTCGGCGGCGTTCTCGTCCGGTGCTCCTATGGCGTACGACCGTCCGGCGCCCTCGGTGGCTCCGGGGAGCCGTACGCCGGGACCCGCCGGGCCGCCCTGGAGGAGCGAGCGCGCGGCCGTCTCCGGTTGTTCGACGACGGGCTCGGGCGGGGTGCCGAGCTTGCGGCGGCGGCCCCCGCCGTTGGTCTGGTGCGGGGGAGGCGTCGGGGCCTGGACACCGCCGCCCGGCTGGGCCGCCGCGACCTGGCGGGCGAAGGGAACGCCCTGGCCGAGCGTCCGCACACTTATGGCACGGCCCTGTGTCCCATGGGAGTCCGCCGGAGCGGACGCGGGCGTCGCCTCGGCGGGCAGCGGCTGGGCGACCCGCGGCGCGGGTCGCTCCGGGGGCAGCGGGGCGGGGATCGGCTGGGCCGGGGCCGCCGCGTTCGCCGCCGGAAGCGCGGGCTGCGCGACGCCGGGCGGCACCGGGCCGCCGGAGACCGGGACACCCGTGCCCGAGGCGTTGTCGGCGCCGGGAGCGGTATTGGCGTCGGGCCAGGGCCGGGGAGCCGGAGCGGGCGCGGAACCCGGAGCCACGGGGGCGGCACCGGCCTGCGCGGCGACGGCGGGCTGCCCGGGGGGAACCGGCTGACCGGCGGTGACGCCGCCCGGCACGCCCTGCGCGGGAATCCCCTGAGCGGGAAGCCCCTGTGCCGGGACGGTCTGGCCGAGCGCCGGGACCGGCTGCGCGGGGACCGGCTGTCCGGGAACGGCCTGCGCCGGGAGCGCCTGCGCGGGTGTCCCGGCCGACTGGTCCGGGGCCGTCAGCTGACGGGCACGCCGACGGCCCGTCGGGGCCGACACGGGGTGCGGCTGCGGCGGGGTGTGATCGTCTTCGGGGTTGTGCGGCATCGCGTCATGGCGGCCGTCGTCGGCCTGACCGTGACCGGACGCGCCCTGGCCGCCGGACTGCTGAGCCAGCGCGACCTGAGCCTGCGCCGCCTGAGCGGCCTGCGCCTGAGCCGCCCGCACCTGGGCTTCCTGGGCCTGAGCCGCCTGGGCCTGGGCGGCCTGCGCCTGGGCCTCGGCCTGGACGTACTCCGGCGAGCGGTCCGCCTCCGCCGGCGGCAGGGCGAACACCGTTCGGGAGCCCGTCTCCTGCGCGGCGGCGGCACGCTCGGCCGCCGCGGCCAGCGCACGGCGGCGCCGCCCGGTCGGCTGCCCCGCGTCCGCGGCGGCACTGTCGTCCTCGGCCGGACCGCCGTCCGGCGCGGTCTCTCCCGTGGCCGGAGCGGCCTGCGCACCGGCCGCGGCCGGCAACGCCGCGGGCAGTGCGTGCTGTTCGCCGTCCCGGCGCGCGCGTCGTCCGGAGGGCACCGGCACCCCCTGCGGAGGCACCGTCCCGCCCAGCCCGGTTCCCACGGCCGCGGTTCCGGCCCCGTGCTCGCCCGCCATCACGACCGCGCCCTCGGAGACACCGTCGGCCATGCCCGGTGCCGCGGCGTCGCCCGCGCCCTCGACGGGACTCGGCCGACCACGACGCCGCCCGGTACCGCCGGAGCCGTCACCGGAGCCCTCGGCCGCCGGCCCCTGCGCGGGAACCGCCGGCTCGCCGGCCGCCTGCTCCTCGGCGGCACGTCGCCGACGGCGCCCGGTGGGAGCGGCCGGTCCGGCTCCGGCGGCTTCGAGAGCCCTCGGGCCGGACTCCCCCGCCGACTCGCTCTCCAGGAAGGCGTCCACGGAGGCCCGCCGGGCCCGCCGCCTGCCACCGCTCTGCTGCGAGGCCTGCTCGGGAAGGGCGACCTCGGTGGAGACCGCCGGTCCGGTGCCGGGCGGAACCGCTCCGGCCCCGTCCCCGATGGGCACCTCCAGGACGAACGCGCTGCCGCTCATCCCCGGCACCTCGTGCGTCTGGAGCACACCGCCGTGCGCGCGCACGATCCCACGCACGATCGGCTCGTGCACCGGGTCTCCCCCGGCGTACGGCCCGCGCACCTCGATACGGACGACCTCGCCGCGCTGCGCCGCCGCCACGACGACCGTGTTGTCCATGTAACCGCCCGCCGACACCGGCGCATTGCCGGTCGCGTCGACTCCCGCGACGTCCGCGATGAGGTGGGCGAGGGCGCCCGCGAGACGCTGCGGATCGACCTCGGCCTCGATCGGCGGCGCGTGCACGGCGAACTGCACCCGTCCGGGCCCGATCAGGTCGACGGCCCCGTCGACACCGGCCGCGACGACGGCGTCGAGCATCACGTTCGTACGGACGATCGTCTCGGCCCCGGAGTCCAGCCGCTGGTAGCCGAGGACGTTGTCGACGAGCGTCGTGATGCGCGAGTAGCCGGCCGCGAGGTGGTGGAGCACCTGGTTGGCCTCGGGCCACAGCTGCCCCGCGTCGTCGGCGGCGAGCTTGGAGAGTTCGCCGCGCAGCTGGTCGAGCGGCCCGCGCAGGGACTGGCCGAGGACGGCGAGCAGCTGCTCGTGCCGGGCGGTCAGCGCCTCGTACCGGTCCTTCTCGCGCTCGCCGAGTGCGGCGTACCGCTCGTCGCCGGCGGCGAGTTCCTCCTCGTGCCCCTCGCTCAGCTCGGAGAGCTCGGCGGCGTGCCGCTCGCGCAGTTCCTTGAGTTCGGCGGTGTGCTCCTCGCCGATCCGTTCCAGTTCCTCGGCGTGCCGGGTGGCCGCGGCGTCCTTCTCCTCGACCAGGGTGTCGTACGGCCGCCGGTCGGTGAAGGTCATGACGGCGCCGACGAGCTGGTCCCCGTCCCGCACCGGAGAGGTCGTCAGATCGACCGGCACCTTGTCCCCGGACTTCGACCACAGCACCTGCCCGCGGACCCGGTGCTTGCGCCCGGAACGCAGGGTGTCGGCGAGCGGCGACTCCTCATAGGGGAAGTCCTCGCCGTCCGCCCGCGAGTGCAGGATCAGGGCGTGCAGGTCCTTGCCGCCGAGGTCGCTGGCCCGGTAGCCGAGGATCTGGGCGGCGGCGGGATTGACGAGAACGACCCGTCCCTCCGTGTCCGTCCCGACGACGCCCTCGGCCGCCGCGCGCAGGATCATCTCGGTCTGGCGTTGCGAACGTGCGAGCTCGGCCTCGGTGTCGACGGTGCCCGAAAGGTCGCGGACGACGAGCATGAGCAGCTCGTCAGGGGTGGGGCCGTGGTTGTCGTAGGCCTGCTGGCCGTCCTCCAGATTCGCACTGGTGACCTCGACCGGGAACTCCGTGCCGTCGGTCCGCCGCGCGATCATCCGGGTCGGCTTGGTCCGCCCGCGCTCGTCGGTGGTGTCCGGCCGCCGCATGGATCCGGGGATCAGCCGCGAGTCGAACTCGGGCAGCAGATCGAGCAGCCCGCGCCCCACCAGAGCCGTGCCCGGGGTCTCGAAGGCCTCCAGGGCGATGCTGTTGGCGTTGACCACGGTCCCATTGGCGTTGACCAGGACCAGCGCATCGGGCAGCGCGTCCAGTATGGCTGCGAGGCGAGCAGCGCCTCGGGATGGCCTGCTGCTCACGAGACGCTTCCTCCCTGTTACCGCACCTTGCCGACCGCGGATGCCATCTTGCCAACCGGCCCGCGGCGTGTCACGCGAGGGAGTCTACGGGCAGTGGTTGCGCTCGCGACGCGGGATGAGAGGGAGGTCGCACACAGATGAGACGCAGAACGGGCGGAGAACCTGTGACCACGCGCTTCAGCCCGCGGAACCGTGAGACCACCGTGACTTCGCCGTGTCCTGAACGGGTCCGCGCTATGAGCGGGTGCCGGGCAGCAGCGGCACCAGGGCGTTCCAGCGCGAGATCTCGCACCCGTCGGAGCGGTCGTAGCGGGCGTCGACGGGGCGCCCCGCCCAGGTTCCCGTGACATGCGCGGTGGCCGGTCCCCCGTACTGCATCGTGCACAGGGTGTCCGGCGGGACCGGGGCGAAGGGGTCCTTGCCCCAGGTGGTCTTCCGGTCCAGCCGGTCGCAGGCCTCCGCCGCGTCCGGATGGCTCCCGCCCGCGGGGTGGCACGCCAGCTCGAACGTCCCGTCCGCGCCGCCGCCCGCGCCGTGGACCGTCACCGTCAGCCGGTCCACGGAGTCGTCCGGGCGGGCCGGCGGCGGCATGAGCGCCGGCAGGGCGACGCCGTACGCGGCGGCGGACAGGGAGGACGGTCCGGCCGGGAACGCCGTGGGTACGAGGAAGGTCGCGGGTACGGGGGACGCCGCGGGCAGCGGGGAGGCCTCGGGTACGGCGGAGGGGGCGCCGGCGATGGAAGGGGTGCCGGCGACGGCACTGGGCACGGCGGAGAGCGCGGCCGTGGCGGACACGGCGGCGGTGAGGAGCAGTCGGCGCAACATGACCTGCCTAACGCGGGGCACCCCGCCCGGTTGCGTGTCGGTGGGGGCTTTGCCCTGTGGCCTGCCTGCCTAGTACCGTGGGGGGCGATTGGTGACACCGCGCTCGACTGTGTCATCATCTGCACGCACCACTCGCGCTCGCGTGAGCGGTTGTGCGGGAGGCGTCGCCTAGTCCGGTCTATGGCGCCGCACTGCTAATGCGGTTTGGGCCTTCAAGCCCATCGAGGGTTCAAATCCCTCCGCCTCCGCGCGAAGATCCGAAGCCCCGGTCCGATGGACCGGGGCTTCGGCGTTCCCCGGGTCCGTGAGTGCCGCGGAGCGCGTCGGTATCCATGGTGTCCGCGAGGGCCCAGAAGCGCGTTTTCCCAGCTCACAAGGGGTGAGGCAAACGGATTTCACATGGCGGCGGCAGTCATGTAATGTTCTTCCTGTCGCCGCGAGCGGGGCAAAAGCCCGGGAAGCGAAGACAGAAGCACAACAGAACAAGCACTCGTAGCTTAACGGATAGAGCATCTGACTACGGATCAGAAGGTTGCAGGTTCGAATCCTGCCGAGTGCACATGAGCAAGAGGCCCCGGAGAAATCCGGGGCCTCTTGCGTTTTCCGGGCGCACGGCGGAATTACG
>NZ_JBHWVI010000183.1:0-18166 GCF_042737005.1 Streptomyces sp. NPDC060027 | reverse complement strand
GGTACATCCCTATGTCCGTCGCTTACGTTCGGATCGAGTAGCAGTTCGCACAGATAGCCCACGTCTGATCCAGCGGCGACGGACTGGGATGTACCGGCACGGCCCCGACCCACCCACCGGCCCGCAGGCACCGGACCGCAGGCACCGACCCACAGGCACCCACCGGACCCAAACCCGACGCCGGTCACGGCAGGACGCTCCGGAAAGGCAAGGCTCAGCCCTGCCGGGCCGCCGCCCCCGCCCCCAACGCCCTCCCCTGGGGCACGATCCCCGCCGGAACGGCCCGCTGCCGCGCGGGCGTCCCCGTCCAGCACGTCCCGCGCCGGGCCAGCAACCGCCGCAGCCACAGTTCGAGCGAGACGAGATCGGCCAGCCCGTCGAGCGGCAGCGCCGCCCCCTCCGCCGCCGCACGCAGCGCCTTGCGGACGACTCGCGCCTCGACCAGCCCCGCCTGCGCGAGCAACGGCGTGTCGAACAGGGAGACCAGGGAATCAGCCGCCACCCGCAACCCCGTACGGGCCGCCGCCGCGGAGGACGCGTGGGACGGAGCCCCCCACCCGGGGGGCAGATCGGCCACCCCGGCCCCCTCCAGCACCGTACGCAGAATCGCCGCCCGCGCCCCCGGCTGCACCCGCAGCGCCTCCGGCAGCTCCCGGCACGCCCGGACGACCTGGTTGTCCAGGAACGGCGCGTGCAGCCGCTGGAAGCGGATCTCGGCGGCCTGCTCGAGGACGCGTACGTCCGCCGCGTGGCGCGCCAGCGCGGCACGCGCGCGGAAGTCTCCCGGCCGCTGCCCGGGACCGACGTTCAGCCGCCCCCCGCCCGCCTGGAGGCGAACCGATACTTCAGCCAGCGCCTCCCCGGTCAGCCACCGCGCCGCGGGCCCGGGTCTGGCCCAGCTGAGCGCCGCCAGCGACGCCCCCACCGCACCTCCGGGCTCCTCGAACAGCCGGTGCAGCAACCGGTCGGCGAGGACGTCGACCCCGGCGCGGTACGGCGTACGGGCGAGCTTGCGCGCCGCGCCGTACACGCGCGCGGGGACCATCACCGAGCCGTCGGCCTTCGCCAACGCGGCGACGGGCCGCACCAGATGGCGCCGCTTACGGTCCATGAGCAGGTCGGCGAGCCGGGCCGGATGGGCGTCCAGCACCTGCCGCGCGCCATAGCCCGTGAAGTGGTCCGCGCTGCCGGAGGCGAGCCGCGCGCGGTGCCGTGCCGCCGTCACCAGGGACGGCCCCGGCTCGTCGGTCAGCGGACCCTCCAAGTCGGCGTAGGGAAGGGTCTCTTCGCCCCCGGTGACGACCACATGGTGCAGCCGGGGATTCGCGGCCAGCGTCCCGGCCCGCTCCAGCTCGGCCTCGCGCCCCCGCACGGTGAGGTCGTTGAAGGTCACCGCCAGGAGCCGTTCCCCGGCGCCCGTGCCGTGTCCGAGGACCGTGCCGGGCGCCCCGGGAAGGCCGGCGGCGAGCAGTGCGAGGGTCCCCGAGGCGGGCCCTCCGGAGAGGTCGGCTCCGATGCCCGGCACCGGTGTCCCGCGCGCGGCGCGCCGCTCGGCGGGGCCCATGCCGGGCACGGGACCGGGGTCCACATCGGTGCCCGGCACATGGCGCGGTGCGGAGAGGCGGGCGCGGACGGCCTCCACGAGGGCGTCCCGCACGGCGTCCACGGCGATCGCGGGGTCGGCGATGGGCGCGGCGACGGCGAGGGAGGCGACGGGCTCGTACCCGGCGATCTCGCGGGCCCCGGCGCGCAGGATGAGTGTGTGACCCGGCGGAATGCGGCGCACGCCCTCGTACGGGGTGGAGTCGTGCACCGCGGCCGGTACGTCGGGGGCGGCGAGCATCGCGGCCAGGTGCCCGAAGTCGAGGTTGGCCTCGATGAGGTCGGCGAGGGGAAGCGCGGCGGTCGCGTACGCCGTGCCGCCCGCCCAAGGGGTGTAGAACACGGGCCGTGCGCCGGCGAGATCACCGCAGACGGTCACCCGGCGGCCGACCTGGACGACCGCGGTGTAGCTGCCGGACCAGTTGGTGAGGTGGCGAAGTGCGCCTCCGCGCGCGGCGAACAGCCCGACCTTCAACTCCTCGTCGGAGGCTCCGCAGGTGCCGAGGACCGCGATGCGGTTCTGCGCGTCGGCCTTCACCACGCGCACCTCGTCGGGGCGCCAGTCGCCGACGGCCCACAGCGGATCGGGGTCACCCCACAGGAGTTGGGAGCCCACCGGGTGCACGGTCTCGCCGTTGCTCCCCGTGGCGCCCGCCGAGCCGATCTCGGACGCTTTGGCGACGGTGCTGCTCCACCCCACCAACCATCGCATCGTCGCCTCCACAGGCTGTGGACAACCAGTGCACCGTACGAACTCGGCACCATGCTGCCACGAAGGAAGCGTGTGGGAGGGTCCCTGCGACGGCTTGCGCTCCCCGAAGTGCGCCCCCATGCGGACGTCCGCGCCGACATGAAGCGGTCGCACCACGCACAAATGCCCCTTATGGAAGGCCCGTTGAGACAACCGGAACCGCGGCGCGCACCCTCGGGAATCCACCCGAGCCGCCCCCGAACCGCCGCCCGGCACTCGACCCGATACCCGACTCGGCAGTCGACCGGACGCCCGAGCCGACACCCTACGAAGCGAAGTGACCGCCACTGGACCGGCACCCGGTCCGACCCCCGGGCCGACGCACGGCCGACGCCCGACCGACGCACGACCGGCGCCCGGCCAACGCCCCGACCAGCACCTCAACAGCCCCCGCGAGGGCCCCTCTCACACCACCCGACCCCCACCGGGTCGACGCGAATGCGCCCCCGATACGCTCCCTCAGGACGCCCTTCGCGCCCTCAACTGGCGTGGTGAGAGCCCTAATCACCCTTCGAGGCCACCGTCGATTTTCGGCCAAATCGGCGATGGACGGACAAGCGTGGACACGCTCCGTACAGGCCTTGCGCACCGCTTCGGCAACGCACAGTCCGGGAGGCGGAGTTCGCCTCCCGGACCGGTCCGCCGCCCGCGGGGATGTAGGCGGCGGTGTCCCCCAGCCCACTGGATCCAGTACAGCGGGCCGACCCACGCACGTTCCATGGAAGCGCTCCCCACTGTGGCCGGAGAAGAGCGCACGGACGGGCGCACGGCCACACAACGGGAGCACGTCGCCACCGTCCGTACAGTCGTACGGACCACAATCCCGCCAACCGGACCTACGCCCCTTAACGCTGGGGATCGGGCGAACTACGCTGGGTTTACGAATGCCGCGTGGTTATGCCAGTGCGGCAGCCGTCTGTGTCGAGGGGTGGCGCATGTCCAGGGAGCAACGCGGGCCGAACGAAAAACTCGGCGCCGTTCTCGCCCTCGCGGGAATCAGCAACGCAGGACTCGCGCGTCGCGTCAACGACCTTGGCGCTCAACGCGGGTTGACACTTCGCTACGACAAGACGTCGGTGGCGCGCTGGGTGTCGAAGGGCATGGTGCCCCAGGGCGCCGCGCCGCACCTCATCGCGGCCGCCATCGGCCAGAAGCTCGGCCGTCCGGTGCCGCTCCACGAGATCGGCCTGGCGGACGCGGACCCGGCGCCGGAAGTGGGCCTCGCCTTCCCCCGTGACGTCGGGCAGGCGGTGCGGTCGGCGACGGAGCTCTACCGCCTCGATCTCGCCGGACGCCGGGCCGGCGGGGGTGGCATCTGGCAGTCGCTGGCCGGCTCCTTCGCGGTGAGCGCGTACGCGACTCCCGCCTCACGGTGGCTGATAACCCCGGCCGACAGCTCGGTGGCGCGCGAGGTGAGCCCCGGTGAGGGCTCCGGAGCACCACTGAAAGTCGGCCACAGCGATGTGCTGAAGCTCCGCGAGGCAGCCGAGGACGCCAGGCGCTGGGACTCCAAGTACGGAGGTGGCGACTGGCGTTCGTCCATGGTGCCCGAGTGTCTGCGGGTCGAGGCGGCGCCTCTGCTGCTCGGCTCCTACTCCGACGAGGTCGGCAGAGCGCTCTTCGGCGCGTCGGCCGAGCTCACCCGTCTCGCGGGCTGGATGGCCTTCGACACGGGGCAGCAGGAGGCCGCGCAGCGCTATTACATCCAGGCCCTGCGGCTGGCCCGGGCCGCCGCCGACGTGCCCCTCGGGGGCTATGTCCTGGCCTCCATGTCCCTCCAGGCGACCTACCGGGGCTTCGGGGACGAGGGCGTCGACCTCGCCCAGGCCGCTCTGGAGCGCAACCGCGGACTCGCCACGGCCCGCACCATGAGCTTCTTCCGGCTCGTCGAGGCACGTGCCCACGCGCGCGCCGGTGACGCCCAGGCGGCCGGCGCGGCGCTGAAGGCGGCGGAGGGCTGGCTGGAGCGGGCCCGCGACGGCGACCACGACCCGTCCTGGCTCGGCTTCTACTCGTACGACCGCTTCGCGGCCGACGCCGCCGAGTGCTACCGCGACCTGAAGGCACCGCGCCAGGTGCGCCGCTTCACCGAACAGGCGCTGTCGAAGCCGACGGAGGAGTTCGTACGCTCGCACGGGCTGCGCCTGGTGGTGTCGGCGGTCGCCGAGCTGGAATCGGGCAATCTGGACGCCGCGTGCGAGCAGGGCGTACGAGCGGTGGAGGTCGCGGGGCGCATCTCCTCCGCGCGCACCACCGAGTACGTGAAGGACCTGCTGCACCGGCTGGAGCCGTACGGCGACGAACCGCGCGTGGTGGAGCTGCGGGAGCGGGCGCGGCCGCTGCTGATGGCTCCGGCGTAGGCAGGGCGCGACGGCCCCGCGGCCCGAAACGGCACGGGGCCTGTTTCTCGGGTTTGAGGGCATTGTCAGTGGCGCAGTGCACTATCGAAGCCGGGAGGTGGTGCAGGTGCGGAGCGCGTACGACTGCGATGTGCTGGTGATCGGCGGCGGAATCGTCGGTCTGTCGACGGCGTATGCCATCACGCGTGCGGCGCCGGGCACCCGCGTGACGGTGCTGGAGAAGGAGCTGGGGCCCGCCCGGCACCAGACCGGGCGCAACAGCGGGGTGATCCACAGCGGGATCTACTACCGCCCGGGCTCCCTGAAGGCCCGGTACGCGGTGCGGGGTGCCGCCGAGATGGTCAAGTTCTGCGCGGAGTACGACATCGCGCACGCCGTCACCGGCAAGCTGATCGTCGCGACGGAGAAGTCGGAGCTCCCCCGGCTGCACAGCCTGGTGCAGCGCGGCCGGGAGAACGGCATTCCGGTCAGGGAGCTGGGCCCCGCCCAGCTCACCGAGTACGAGCCCGAGGTCCGCGGTCTCGCCGCCATCCACGTCAGCACCACGGGCATCTGCGACTTCGTGGCGGTGGCCCGGCGGCTCGCGGAGGCCTCCGGGGCCGAGATCCGGTACGGGGCGGACGTCGTGCGCGCCGACCGCCGCCCCGGCCTCGGCGTCGCCGTGCGCACGGCGGACGGGGCGATCGTCCGCGGGCGGGTCCTCGTCAACTGCGCGGGGCTGCACTGCGACGAGATGGCCCGGCTCACGGGGGACGACCCCGGCATGCGGATCGTGCCGTTCCGGGGCGAGTACTACACGCTCGCGCGGCCGGAGCTGGTGCGAGGCCTGGTGTACCCGGTTCCGGACCCGGCGTTCCCCTTCCTCGGCGTCCATCTCACCCGGGGCATCGACGGCGGCGTCCACATCGGCCCCAACGCGGTGCCCGCGCTCGCCCGGGAGGGGTACGGGTGGGGGGTCGTCCGGCCCCGGGAGCTGGGCGCGACCCTGTCCTGGCCGGGTTCCTGGCGGATAGCCCGACGGCACTGGCGCTACGGAGCCGGGGAGCTGCGCCGGTCGGTGTCGAAGGCGGCGTTCACGGAGGCGGTGCGACGGCTGCTGCCCGCGGTGACGCCGGAGGACCTGGTCCCCGCCGCCGCCGGGGTCCGCGCCCAGGCGGTCCTGCGGGACGGCACCCTGGTCGACGACTTCCTGATCAAGGAAGGCCCGCGGACGGTGCACGTCCTGAACGCGCCGTCCCCCGCGGCCACGGCCTCGCTCCCGATCGGCCGCGAGGTCGCCCGCCGGGCCCTGGCGGCCCTGGCAGCGGCCTGACCGGCCCGGCCCGGGTCACGCGGGCCGCCCCGCACCGCGGCCCCCGTAAAATCGGTCCCACTGTGTCTGAATTCCTCGACTCCCCCGAAGAGACCCGGCCCGCCTCCGCCGAGGACGGCCCGCTGCGTCACCACCGCGCCAAGAGCGAGCCCCGCTTCCCCGACGGCCCGCAGCCCGATCCCGCCGGCTCGCACTTCGAGCGGCGGATCCGGAGTTTCCAGCCGCGGCGGAGCCGGGTGACGACCGGCCAGGCGGACGCGTTGCAGCGCCTGTGGCCCAAGTGGGGTCTGGACATCGACGGACAGCGGAAGCTCGACCTGGCGGAGCTGTTCGGGGCGGACTGCCCCGTCGTGCTGGAGATCGGCTTCGGCATGGGCGAGGCCACCGCGCAGATGGCGGCCGAGGACCAGGGGACCGGAATCCTCGCCGTGGACGTGCACACACCCGGTCAGGGCAACCTGCTCAACCTCGCCGAGCGGAGCGGCCTGACCAACATCCGGGTCGCCAACGGTGACGCGATCATCCTGCTCCGCGAGATGCTCCCGCCCGCGTCCCTCGACGGCCTGCGCGTCTACTTCCCCGACCCGTGGCCCAAGAAGCGCCACCACAAGCGGCGGCTGATCCAGCCGGAGTTCCTGGATCTCGCCGCGACCCGCCTCGCGCCGGGCGCGCTCGTGCACTGTGCGACGGACTGGGAACCGTACGCGGAACAGATGCTCGAAGTGCTGAGCGCGCACCCCGACTTCGAGAACACCCGGCCGGACGGCGGTTTCGCGCCGCGTCCGGAGTTCCGGCCGCTGACCCGTTTCGAGGGCCAGGGACTGGACAAGGGTCATGTGGTGAACGACCTCCTGTTCCGGCGCGTACAGCATCGAGACCAGCACACCCCGGGCGACTGACCCGCACGCGGCGCTCCGGAGTCTCCCTGGAATCCCGGGACGACTCCGGTCACCCTCGCGGGCCACGCCCTCCCTCGTTAGGGTCAATGCCGTGGCCATCCATCCTCCGTACCCGACACAGTCCGGCGGCCCCGCCGGACCTGCGCTGAGACACCCGCACTGGTGGCAGCGCAGATGGGTCCGGTACGGATCGCTGATCACGCTGCTCGCGATGTCCGGTCTCGTGATCCTCGCCCTAGTCCGCGAGCAGACCGGCACCGAGGGTTTCCTGGTCGGCCTCGGACTGGCCGTGTTCCCCGTGCCGCTGCTCATCGCCGCTTTCCGATGGCTGGACCGGGTCGAGCCGGGCCCCTGGCACAACCTGCTCTTCTCCTTCGCCTGGGGCGCCTGCGCGGCCGCGCTCATAGCGATCGTCGCCAATAGTTTCGCGACCCGGTGGATAGCCATAGCGACCGCGGATCCGTCCAGCGCCGACACCCTCGGCGCGACCGTCATAGCGCCCGTCGTCGAGGAGTCGGCGAAGGCGGCGGCCGTCCTGCTGGTCTTCCTCTTCCGCAGACGGGACTTCACCGGGATCGTCGACGGTGTGGTGATCGCCGGGGTCACCGCCACCGGCTTCGCCTTCACCGAGAACATCCTCTATCTCGGCACCGCCTTCGGCACCGACCAGCTCAGCGGGGAGAGCGGGCTCGCCTCCGTCACCGCCGCGACCTTCTTCGTCCGCGTGGTGATGTCGCCCTTCGCGCATCCGCTGTTCACCGTGCTGACCGGCATCGGCTTCGGCGTCGCGGCGCTGTCCGCCGAGCGCCAGCATGTGCGCCGCGTGCTGCTCCCCCTGGCCGGACTGCTGCTCGCGATGGGCATGCACGCGCTCTGGAACGGCTCGTCGGGCTTCGGCGAGTGGGGGTTCTTCGGGGTGTACGCCGCGTTCATGGTGCCCGCGTTCGGGCTGCTGACCTGGCTGGCCGTCTGGACCCGGCAGCGTGAGCTGCGCACCGTGCGCGCGGAACTGCCCGCGTACACCGTCGCCGGGTGGCTGGGCGCGACGGAGCCGTGGGCGCTCGGCTCGATGCGGGCACGGCGGCTCGCCCGCGAGTACGCCGGCCACCACTTCGGGAAGGCCGCTGCGCGCTCGGTGGCGGAGTACGAGGCGTTCGCGACCTCACTGGCGTTCCTGCGCCACCGGGGACGCCTCGGCCGCGCGGGCGCCGATTTCGTCGTACGGGAGCGCGAGTTGCTCGACGAGCTGTGGCGCCGCCGGGGGATCGCCCGCCCGGCCCTCGCCTACGCGGCCCGCGCGACGACTCCGATGCCCGCGCCGCCGCCCTGGCCGGCCCACGGGTACACGAACGGCTACGGGTACGCCGCCCCGCAGCCGCAGCCGCAGCCGTACGCCCCGCCGGTGCCGTATCCCGCGTACAACCCGTACCGCTCGTAGAGGCGGCACCGCCCCGCATCACCGGCCCGACACCGGCGGGAGACGGCACCACCGGCGCGCGGCACCACCGACGGCTCGGCATCCCCGACGGCTCGGCACCGCCGACGGCTCGGCACCGCCGGTCGATGCCGGCGATGCCTGCGCCCTGTCCTCCGGCGGTTACGCCGACGCCTTGGACAACCGCGTCAGTTCGTCGTCCGTCAGGACCAGGTCCGCGACCCCCAGCAGGGCCGGGAGCTGCTCCACCGTCCGGGCGGAGGCGATCGGCGCGGCGACCGTCGGCTGGGCGGCCAGCCAGGCGAGGGCGACCGTCGCGACCTCGGAGCCATGGGCCTCGGCCACCTCGTCGAGGGCGGCGAGGACCCGCTGCCCGCGTTCCGTGTCGAGGTGCTTGGCCGCGGCCCCTGCCCGGGGCGAGTCGACCGTCGTGCCCGGGCGGTACTTGCCGGTGAGGAAGCCGGCGGCGAGCCCGAAGTACGGGACGGCGGCCAGGCCGGCCCGGGAGGCGATGTCCCGCCGGGCGCCCTCGTAGGTGTCGCGTGAGACCAGGTTGTACTGCGGCTGGAGCGCGACATAGCGCGCGAGGCCCTCGCGGTCGGAGAACTCCAGGGACTCCTGGAGCCGCTCGGGCGAGAGGTTGGAGGCGGCGATGTGCCGCACCTTGCCCGCCGTCACCAGCTCGTCGAGGGCGCCGATGATCTCGTCGACCGGCACCTCCGGCTTGTCGAAGTGCGTGTAGTAGAGGTCGATGTGGTCGGTGCCCAGGCGGCGCAGTGACGCGTCGGCCGCGGCCTTGATGTTGGCGCCGGACAGCCCCGGGTACGCGGGGTGCTGGCTGACCTTGGTGGCGACCACGATGTCCGCGCGGTTGCCACGGGTCTTCAGCCACTTGCCGATGATGGTCTCGGACTCGCCGCCCTCGTTGCCCTCGACCACGACGAGTAGGAGTCGGCCGTATCGAGGAAGTTGCCGCCGGCGGCCGCGTAGGCGTCGAGCACCGCGAAGGACCGGGTCTCGTCGGCCGTCCAGCCGAAGACGTTGCCACCGAGGGAGAGCGGGAAGACCTCGAGGTCGGACGAACCGAGCTTGCGAAGAGAAGTCATGCCCGACGTCAACGCCCCCACCTGATGCATGTATTCCGCACCCACTCCTGCGGGGCCTGGTGAGAGCGCGCGTCCGCACACGCCGGACCGGCAGCCCTGACGTCGGGGGGGTGTCGTCAGGACCGCCGGAGAAAAGGAAAGCCGCGCGCACGGCCAGGAGCCGCACGCACCGCGAGCACACGGATCACGAAACCTCGGGCACGAGGGGTCGCTCGTACGGATCAGCGCGCGTACGGCTCAGGGTCGTACGGCCAGGGAGCCCGTACGGGTCGGAGCCCGTACGGGTCAGAGGCCGTACGGGTCAGAGGCCGTACGGGTCAGAGGCCGTACGGGTCAGGGGTTGAGGCCCTTGCCCTGGAGCCACGCCATCGGGTCGATGCCGGTGGCGGCGCCGCCGGGGTGCACCTCGAGGTGCAGGTGCGGCCCGGTGACATTGCCCGTCGCACCCACGCGCCCGATGACATCACCGGTGGCGACCTTCTGGCCCACGCTGACGCTGATCGACGACTGGTGGCAGAACCAGAGCTCCGTACCGTCGTCGAGGGTGAGGATCGTGCGGTAGCCGTACGATCCGGCCCAGCCGGCCTCCGTGATGGTGCCGCTGTGGATCGCCTTGATGAGCGTCCCGGTGGGCGCCGCGAAGTCCAGTCCGGTGTGGTACCCGGAGGACCACATGGAGCCGGCCTCGCCGAAGGTCGAGGTCAGGGTGTACGAGGAGGTCGGCAGCGAGTAGCTCTTGGCGAGCTCGGCGAGGCGCTCGGCCTCGGCCTCCGCCTTGGCCGCGTCCTCCGCCTTCTTCTTCACCGCGGCGGCCTTGGCCTCCGCGTCGTCCTGCTGCTTGGCGGCGAGCGCGACGGCCTTCTTCGCGGCGGCGGCCTGGGCGGCCTGCTGGGCGGCGGTGTCGACCTGGTTCTGCTGCGACTCGGCCTGCTGCATGATGCGGGCGCGCAGCGCCTCACCGGCGTCCGTGGCGCCCTGGGCCGTGTCGACGCTGGTCAGACCGGCGCTCGTGAGCGGAGTGGTGGAACCCTTGGGAGCGCTGGATCCGCCGTCCGATATCAGGGCCTTGGCGGACTCGGTGACCGACGACAGGTCGGGCAGCGAGATCGAGACGGGCGCCTTGCCCGGCGCGGCGGTGGCCATGCCACCCGCACCGACGGCGGCTATGACACCCACGCCGAGAACGGTCGAGCTGCGGGCGAGTCCTCCACCGCGCTGCTTGCCTACGCGGTGCCGGCCGCGGACGGGAAGAACGGAATCCTCGGTGGGGTTCCACTCTTCCCAGGTTCCCTCGTCCTTGCCGGAGGCATAGCCGAAGGTGTGAGTGTCATTCGGCGCGAACGAGGTTGGCTGAGCAGGCCGGTTGGACGCCACGTGGGCGCACTCCTTTCCTTCCCTGTCGCCTACCGGGTTAGCTGACGGGTTCGGAGCAGGAAGGTCTCCTACGCGCGTATAACCACCGTGCTTCCACGGCGTAATACGCTCGATTCACCCCAAGTAGGTGGTTCCCCGGTTCCTTTGCAGGATTCGGCACGTGCGCACGGAGCCGTCTCTTGTGACGGCTGGGACGACCGCGCTGCGTTATCGAACGTTAATAGACTCAGGCACCGGATTCCAAGCTGTTCCGACTGATCATTAACAGCTTTTGGCCAGGACTTTGGGGTCATGGACGATGAAAAACGGGCGAGTTGACCACGTGACCTCGACACGGATTTATTTGACGGTGTGTCAGTCGTTATGCGGAGGGGCACTGTCCGATCACTCCTCGTGACAACGGCCGAGAAGACCGTACGCGTCGCGGGTGACGGCCGCCCAGAGCAGCCCATGAACCCGCTCGCGGGCCCACCTCAGACGCGCCGGACGGCGAGCAGCGCCATGTCGTCCGTCAGCGCGCCGCCGGTGTGCCGGCGGACCTCCTCGGCGAGGGCGGTCAGCAGCGCGTCGGGGCCGGGAAAGACCCGTCCTGCCAGCCGCGCGGCCGGATCGTAGAACTCCCCGCGCGGATCGCGGGCCTCGGACAGACCGTCGGTGTGCAGGAGCATCGTCGCCCCGCGCGGAAAGCGGGCCGTCAGCACGCGGTCGGGCCAGGTCCCCAGCTCGCTCATCCCGAGGGGCAGCGCGAAGGACTCGGCGGCGAGCGTGACGAGTGTGCCGTCGAGATGCAGGAGCAGGGGCGGCGGATGGCCGCGGTTGACGATGCGCACGATGTCCTCGTCGTACGGGATCTCCGCGAGGACGGCGGTGGTGAACTCCTCGAACGCGTCGGGGCTCTCGTGCCGGGTGCCCGGGCGCGTCAGCGCCCGCTCCAGCCGCCGTGCGACCGCCTCCAGGGACTCCTCCTGCTCGGCCGCCTCCCGGAACGCCCCGATCACCACGGCGACGGCGGCCACGGCGGCCATCCCCTTCCCGCGTACGTCGCCGACGACCATCCGCACGCCGTACGGCGAGTCCTGCACCGCGTACAGGTCACCGCCGATGAACGCGTCCGCCTGCGCCGCCTCGTACCGCGCCGCGACGTCGAGGCCGTTGATCCGCGGGTCGGGCTCGGGCAGCACGGCACGCTGCGCGAACTCGGCGATCTCCCGTACAGAGGCGAGCCGTTCGTCGCTGCGCCGGACGAGGATGTTGATGAGGACCGCGAGGACGGCGGCCGTCGCCACGGTGACCGACTCGGTGACCGCGTCGACCTTCAGGACGATGTCGAGCAGGTGGTGGACCAGGAACACCGTGCCGACGGCGAGAACGCCGGTGACGACGGTGCCGCGCAGCGAGTAGAGGGGCGCGGCGACCAGGGGCGCGGCCGTGAAGAGGGGGGCCGCGGTGAAGGCCGACGGCGTGAAGTAGTCGTAGATGATCCCCCCGACGAGGAGCAGCACCGGCAGGGTCCGGAGCAGGGTGCGCGCGAAGGAGATCCGGCGGGGAGCCGCTCCCACCGGACCGGGCAGCCGGGCGCCTCGGGGCAGACCGGGCGGCGACCTGTCGGCGCGGTCATGCGGTTCTCCGGATCGCTGCTCACCTCCTGGCTGCCCCACCCGTCCAGAAGACCCGGAGCGGGGACGGCGGGCGACCCGTGTGGCCCGACCGGGGGATCGCCGGCTGCCGGAAGGGGACCGGTCCGGAGAACCGGCCGGGAAGGGGAACGATCCCGGAGAGAACCGGCCGGAGGGCACAACACCAAGGGCCGGAACTCGTGAATCCGAGTTCCGGCCCTTGGTCTTCAGTAGCGGGGACAGGATTTGAACCTGCGACCTCTGGGTTATGAGCCCAGCGAGCTACCGAGCTGCTCCACCCCGCGTCGTTGAAACCAGTGTACGCCATCCGCGGGACCCGAAGCACACGCGTTCAAACGCGCCCCATGAGTGAGGCCGCGGGGTGGGCTAGCCGAGGAGATGCAGGTTGGGGGCCTTGGCGTGTTCCGCGTACTCGGGGAGGACGACGACGTCGGCGCCCGCGGCGGCGAGGAGCCCGTTCCCGTCGGCGTCCGCGACGAACGTGTCGGGCTCGCGCCAGGCGGTCACGACCCGGCGTACACCGGCGTCGAGGATCAGCCGGGCGCAGGGCGCGGGCCGGGAGGCGCGGCGGGCGCACGGCTCCAGGCTGCTGTAGACGGTGGCGTCGGCCAGCCGCGGATCGGCCGGGTCGATCTTGGCGAGGGCGGCCTCCTCGGCGTGCACGACGGGGTCGTCGCCCTCGCGGGAGTGGCCCCGGGCCAGCTCGGTCCCGTCGGCCGCGACGACCACGGCGCCCACGCTGAACGCGGTCTCCGAGGGCGGGCACAGCGCCGCCAGCTCGCAGGCGAGCTCCAGCCACCGCCGGTCCGCCGCGGAGGCGAGCGAGTCGGTGCCGGGCGCGGTGGGCACGTACCGGATGAGCACGACATCCCCGACGGGCCGGGTCTCCGCCAGCCGCATCCGGCCGGGGGGATAGGTGCCCGTTCCGAACAGCCGCGGCGCGTCCGGCTGCCCGACGAAGAGGGGGGCGACGGCGAGCTGCAGTTCGTCGGCCAGGCCCTCGCGCACGAGCTGGGTGTGGACCTTCCCGCCCCCTTCGACCATGAGGCGGCGCACGCCCCGTACGTCGTGGAGGTGTTCCAGCAGCGCGCGCCAGTCGAGTCCGGGGCCGGTCGGGACGACGTCGACGCCGGGGAGACCGTGCAGCCGGGCGGCTGCGCGCCGCGCGCCCTCGCCGGTCGTGTAGACGACCTTTTCGCCGCCCGTGTGCCAGAACTGTGCCTTCGGGTCGAGGTCGCCGGAGCCGCTGACGGTGACCTTCAGCGGGTACTCGGGGCGGCCGGCGGCGACGCGGGCCGCGCGCCGGTCGGCGGAGTTGACCAGGAGCCGCGGATTGTCCGTACGCAGGGTGCCCGCGCCCACCAGGATCGCGTCGCTGGACGCCCGCACCTCGTCGACCCGGTCGAAGTCGGCCGCACCCGAGAGCAGCAGCCGCTCGGGGCCGGTGTCGTCCAGGAAGCCGTCGAGGGAGACGGCGGCGGACAACAGGACGTAGGGACGGGGCATCGGGGCGCATCCTCCGGTCGCACGGGCACAGTGGTTCAACTTTTAAACAATACCTAGACTGAGTCCATGACGACCCGCTGGCTCTCCGCCGCCGAACAGCGCGCCTGGCGCTCGTACCTTTCCGCGACCTCCCTCCTGGAGGACGCCATCGACCGCCGGCTGCAGGCCGAGGCGGGAATGCCCCACCTTTACTACTCCATCCTGGCCAAGTTGTCCGAGGCGCCGGACCGGCGGCTGCGGATGACCGACCTCGCCGAGGCCCAGAAGATCACCCGCAGCCGCCTGACGTACGCGGTGACGCGACTGGAGAAGGACGGCACCGTACGCCGGGAGGGCTGCCCCACCGACAAGCGCGGCCACATGGCCGTCCTCACCGACGAGGGCATGACCCTCCTGGAGCGGGTCGCGCCGGGACACGTCGAGACGGTGCGGACGGCGATCTTCGACCATCTGACGCCTGAGCAGGTGGAACAGCTGGACGAGATCTGCGGAACCATCACGCGGGCGATCCAGGACGGGAATTCCGGGGCATCCGGGGAAGATCTGCCGTGGCGGCGGCGTTCCTGCTCCTCGTGAGGGGCGCGAGGGGGACGTGAACCCCATTGCTTGAAGTTTTAAGCAGATGTAGTGTCTCCTCCCAGGACAGTGCTTCAAATCTGAAGCACCATCTCGTACGAACCCGCTGGACGGAGAGACTCATGCGCGACCATCCCACCGCCACCGTGCGCACCCGCGTCCGCGTGCCCCTGCGCTTCGGCGACGGCTACTCCGTCGACGCGGAACTCGTCACCTTCCACGGCCTCGACGACGAGAAGGAACACCTGGCCGTCGTCCTCGGCGAGCCCGGCCCGAACCCCCTGGTGCGACTGCACTCCGAGTGCCTGACCGGCGACGTCTTCGGCTCGGCCCGCTGCGACTGCGGACCGCAGCTGCGCGAGGCGGTGGAGCAGATCGCGGACCGGGGCGGCGTCCTTCTCTATCTGCGCCAGGAGGGCCGCGGCATCGGCCTCTACAACAAGCTCGACGCGTACGCCCTCCAGGACCAGGGACTCGACACCTACGCCGCCAACGCCGCCCTCGGCCTGCCCGAGGACGACCGCGACTACACGGCGGCCGCCCAGATGCTCCGGGCCCTCGGCATCGACTCCCTCGACCTGCTCTCCAACAACCCCGACAAGGCCGAACAGCTCCGCGAACTCGGCATCACGGTCTCCCACCGTGTCCCGACGGGCGTCTTCACCACCGCCCACAACGTCCGCTACCTGCGCGCCAAGGTCCTCCAGACCCAGCACACGCTCCCGCTGACGGAACTCACCGAGCTCACAGGCCTCTCGACGGGCTGACGCTCCGTTTCCCGCCGCGCACTCGCCGCACGAGGTCGCCGGCGGCCTCCGGCCATCGGCCGTGATCGAAGGCGAAGCCCGCATCGAGCAGGCGGCCGGGAACGACACGGCGGCTTTTCAACAGGAGTTCGGTATCCGACCGCAGCGCGAACGCACCGACCTCCGCCATCCACCGCGTCGCGGGCAGGCCCACCGGGACACCCCACGCCGCTCGCATCGCGCGCATGAACGTGCGCTGGGGCAGAGGGACGGGAGCGGCCAGGTTCACCGGCCCGGCGAGGTCGTCCCGGTCGGCCAGGAACTCGACCGCGCGAACGAAGTCGTGGTCGTGTATCCAGGACACGTACTGCGCGCCGCCCGCGACCGGGCCGCCGAGGCCGAGCCGCGCCAGCCGCAGCAAGACGTCGAAGACACCGCCCCGATCGGGGCTCATGACCATCGCCGAGCGAAGGGCGACCTTGCGCGTGTTCGGGGTTTCGGCCCGCTCCTGCGCCCGCTCCCAGGCTTTGGCGATCTCGACGCTGTAGGCCCAGTAGCCCGGCACGCCGGGTTCGGTGCCGCCGAGCACGCCGGTCGCCTCGTCGTTGGGTGCGTCGAAGCGGTGGGCGTAGACAGTGGCCGTACTCATCTGCAGCCAGACCCGGGGAGGCCGGGCCGCGGCCGCGATCGCCTCGCCCACGACCGTGGCGGAGCGCACACGCGAGTCCATCATGGCCTGCAGATTGGCCGCGGTATAGCGACAACTGACGCTGCGCCCGGCCAGGTTGACCACGACATCGCTGCCGTCGATCACCTCGGCCCAGGGGCCCAGGGTCTCGCCGTCCCAGAGGACTTCACGGTCGCGCACCGGCCGCCTGGTCAGGACCACGACGTCATGACCCTCTGCGGTCAGCGCGCGCTTCAGAATCGCGCCCACCTGCCCGGTTCCCCCGGGGATCACTACCTTCATCAGTCTCCCCCGCCTGTGTTGCGACGAGCCTAGCGCAGAAAACTGAACGCGTTCAAATCTGAGCCTCCGCAAGCGTCGTACCCGGCCCAGGCACTGGTCCTGGGCCGGATCCGCACCCGGCTACGAGAACGTGCCGTAGTAGCCGGTGAGGTCCGCGACCGGGCAGGCAGCCGAACCGATCAGGCACGCGGGATTCGCGTACGTGCGCTTGTAGACGTTGGTGACCCTGCCGCCGTTGTAGATGTAGACGTAGTGGTTCGGCATCAGCCGGTGCGTCCCGGAAATGATGGACCAATTCCCGCTCTTCGTCAGATGCATCGAAAAGGCACCGTCGATGGCGCCGACGTGACAGAACGGATTGGAGGCACGCGTCACCATCCGAACGTCCACGTAATTGCCTCCGGACCCCAATTTCTTGGCGACCATGTTCCCCGACGACGCGGTCTTGGTGGCGACCAGCCTGCCGGTGCTCTTCTTGTAGACGTGGCTCGCATGGACGTCCTTGTGTCCCGCGACCGACTTCGAACTCCACGTGATGACGGCGTTCAGGGAAGTGCGGTACTGCGACGACCTCCAGTTGAAATCGGAATGGCCGTCACCGGCGAACTGGTAGCCCCTCCCATAGTCACAGCCGGCGGGCGGGGCGTCGATGCGCTTCTGCGGGATGAAGGTGACCCAGGTCAGGGTGGTCGTCCCGGCAGCCGCGGCGGCTTCGGCCCGCGACACGGCCTGCTCGCGCATCGAGGCGAGAGCTGTCTTCCCCGGGGACACGGAGGGGACCGCGACCGTCATGCCCCACTTGCGGGCCTTGGCGTCTCCGCCCTTCGCCAGTACGGGCGTGACGATGTACTGGTAGACGCTGCCGGGGGTCACGGAGGTGTCGTGGAAGCTGCTCGCTCCCGGAGCGAGGGTGGCGACCGTCTTTTCGTTCCGGGTGACGACGTACCTGGCGTCCCTCGCGTAGCCCTTCCACGAGATGTCCACGAAGGACCGGCCCGCGGCGGCGGTGATCCCCTGATCGGCCATGGAGCGGTCCACGACCGCCGTCGCGCCCGAGGGCGCCCGCATGACACTGAACCCCTGGGCCTTCAGCGCCTTCCCCTCGGCGCTCTGTGCGCCGACCCCGGACACGTCGGTCAGGTCCTGGGACCCCAGGGCGGATATGGAGAATTCATGAGGACCTGGGGTGGCGTCGCTCCCGGAGGAAGCGGATGCCGGAAAGCCTGCCGCCAGGAGCGCGAGCGGCAGGACAGCCAAGGAACTCGCCTTTGCGGCGGAACGAGCCATCCTCATGGAATTCCCCCTGATGTGCGCGGTCGTCTGAGTCTCCGACCCTAAAGAGACCTGTCCGCCCCGCGCTATTGCCTCTTTGGGCAATCCCCATCCACGCGTCGGCAGTTCACAAACACAGCGGGTGCGGCGAAAGGCTTTTCAAACGCAGCACAATGTCCGCTTGAGCCTCTTTTGGGTCGGTGGCATTGCCCTCAGGACACCCTCCCCGGGCGACCGGACCCGCTTTCCGCGCCGGAGCCCACGCGAGCAGTGCCATCATGGGGTGTGCGCGATTCCTCATCCCCCAACGCACGATGACTCCGATGCCGAAGACCGAGGAGTACAGCATGGCCACCGGCCCCGCCGACACCCCCGACACCGCTGCCTCCGCCTACGGACCGGTCGCACTGGTTCTCGGCATCGCCTCCACCGTCGCCGCGGCGCTCATCGCATTCGTCGGACTCGCCATCCCGCTCCTCACGGGGATCCTTGCCGTGACCTTCGGGATCCTGGGAATCACCCGCAAGCTCCACCGCAAGCCGTCCCTCGTCGGTCTCATCGGCGGCTCTGTCGGCGTGCTCTCCGTCGTCGCCGTCATCAGCGCCTTCAGCGCCTGACGT
>NZ_JBHWVI010000182.1:0-18192 GCF_042737005.1 Streptomyces sp. NPDC060027 | reverse complement strand
TTATCAGACCCGGCCCACTTTGCGGTGGTTGTTTAATTGGCCACGCGGGGCGTTTCGCCCGAATTTGGGTGGGGGGCCCGACAGGCCGCAGCATCACTGCATCAGGCCGCTGGCGACGGCGCGAGGGTTCCTACTCGTAGAAGTAGGTCTGCACGCCCGCTGCGGACCAGTCGCAGTCGTGCCCGTTGTACACCGCCTTGCTGCCCATTCTCCGCCACTGATCCATCGTATTGTCCGGCTCGAAGCTGCAGTTGGCGATGGACGTGTACGTACCGGCGTAGTTCGCACCGAGGCTGCCGCATCGCTGGTCCCAGTCGGTGTTGTACCACCGGCCGAAGCAGTTGTGGACCTTGTTGCCGTCACCGCCGGCCAAGGCCTGCGGTGCGACGGCGACCGCTGCGCCGCCCACTATCAGCAGGCCGGCGCAGGTGGACGCCGTACGTGCACGCCAGTTGGAACTTATCCGCATGAGGAAAGCCCTCCCCTAGAGTCGACAAAGTCGGCCCCAAATGGGCCGAACTGGTGTCTGATTGCGCTTGACGTCGCAACCCTGCCACGGATGCTGTCAGGCCAGCATGCGGATTCTTTGACATGTCCGGAACTTGACGATCTACTTCACGACGATCCGCACGCCTGGGGAAGCGGATGACTCATGGTGGGCCGCCCACGTCGGCAGAGGGACATCCCTCACACCGCAAGACGGTTTCGGCCAAAAGAGGCTGCATGAGCACGGTTGAACACGACCTGCCCACCCTGTCGCCCCACCTCGCATCGATACCTTTGCCCTTTTCTGTACACGCCCTCGGAAAACTCGCATCTCGGCATCACCTCGCGCAAGAAACCGAAGGCCATACCCAGACGATCCGGTCAACAATTCGACATTCCGCAGGTATCGACTATCCCTTGGCGATCGCAAGGAGTGCACGGTTCAGGACCTCCTGCACCTGACCCAGAGCCGAGATCGTGGTTACGGAACCCTGGGCCTGGTATCGGTCAATAACCGGTGCCGTCTCGCTGCGATATACCTTCAGTCGTTGTCGAATAGTTGCCTCGCGGTCGTCATCTCGCTGGTAGAGCTCCCCTCCGCAGACGTCGCACACGCCCGCTACTTCAGGGGGGCTGTAGTAGACGTGGAAGATGTGCCCGCGATCCTTTCGGCACAACCGCCGTCCAGCGACCCGCTTGACCACTTCGGCTTCGGGAATCTCCAGTTCGAGCACAGCATCCAGCTTCGATCCCGGGTCGACCAAGATGCCGTCCAGTGCCTCCGCTTGGGCAAGATTGCGGGGAAAGCCGTCCAGCAAGAATCCGCCCTGAGTGTCGGAACGGGCCAGGCGCTCTTTGATCACGCTGATCGTGACCTCATCCGGCACCAAAAGACCGTCGCGGATGCACGTGCGGGCGCGCTGCCCAAGCTCGGTGCCCTGATCGATGTGCTCGCGGAATAGATCACCAGTGGAAATGTGCGGGATCGACAGATGCGCGGCAAGACGCACCGCCTGCGTGCCCTTGCCAGCCCCGGGCGGCCCGATGAGGACAATGCGCATCGATGAGATATCCCTTCGCCATGCGTGGTCATCAAGTCGTCTCTGGACACAGGATCGCTGTACACCCCTCTCGACGTCCATCCGGTAAGCCATACCTGGCCGGTGGGGATAACCCCACTCAGGGACATCGCCGCGTTGCAGTGCCACCTGCTCGAATCCCTCAGCTGCATCTCCTCGGCAGAATCAGTGAGTCTTTTCCAGCCTGGCGATGCTGACCGCGAGTTGGACACACCTGCGCAACGGCGAAGCCCCTGGTAGACGGGTTCTCGACCAAGATCACCCATGTCCGCCAGGAGCTTCACGTGCTTGTCCATCCGTCCTCGATCGATCTGTCGAGCCGAACCCTTCGGTTCCTGGCCGGACAGCTGTCGGCCAGGCAGGCAGAGATCGGGACGCGGTGGCGGCGCCTGCCGGTCGGGCGTCAGGCCCTCCTCGCGCTGGCTCACCTGCGGTGCGGGGACACCTACGCTCAACTCGCCGCCGGGTTCGGCATCGGGATCGCGACCGTGTTCCGCTACATACGCGAAGTCGTCGACATCCTGGCTGTCCTCGCTCCGTCCCTGGCCGAGGCGATGACGACGATCCAGGAGAAAGCGTTCGTCATCCTCGAGGGCACCCTGCTGCCGACCGACTGGGGGCACCTCCCGGCCGAAGGCTGGGGGAGATCGCCGCCGACACCCCGTACTACTCCGGCAAACACAAACGTCACGGCATGAACATCCAAGTGCTCACCGATCCGGTCGGACGGCTGTTTCGGGCCTCACCGGCCCTGCCCGGATCGACGCACGACCTGACCGCAGCGCGGCAGCATGGGATCATCGAAGTCCTTGCCGATGCGGACCTCATATGCTGGGCGGACAAGGCGTACCAAGGAGCCGGCGGACTGGTCCGGGTGCCTTTTCGGGGTCGCCGCCTCAAGCGATGGAAGCGCCGCCACAACAGCACCCATGCCAAGATCCGTTGCCTCGGCGAACAGGCCATGGCCACTTCGAAGGGCTGGCGGCTCCTGCGGAAGCTCCGCTGCAGCACGAACCGCATCACCGACTTCGTGAAGGCCGTCCTCGTCCTTCATCACGCATCAACGTGAGGTTGGAAAAGGCTCATCCTCTAGCTCTGCGACCGAGGGATGCACCCGGTACACCACAGCCGGTTGGCGTCCGCGTGTTCCGGCTCGTTCTTCGTGGAGTCGACGGACGTAGCCGTGCTCCTCAAGGAGTCTCAGTGCCGGAGCCGTGGAGCTCACGGTGGGGAAGGCCCGGCGGCGGGCCGTGACGAGTTCGTGGGCCTTGAAGCTGGTCGCCTTCGTCCGACGGATCCAGTCGAGCGCCTGCTGGGCCTTCTCGGTGTCCGCGTCGGTCTCCATGAGGCCGAAGGCCGCGAGCGCGTGGGCGGTGTAGTACTCGCCGATGGCGATGGCGCGCTCGATCGTGGTCGCCTCGATGGGCTCGCCCCAGCGGCCTGTGGTGCGGTCGGCGAGGTGGAGGAGGCCAGCGATGCGGGCGACGGCGCCGACGTACTTGCCTGCCCAGTCGTCGATGTGGGCCAGGGGGCCGTCCGGGCGGAGCTTGGGCTCAACATCCTCTTGGAGCTTGATGACGGCCTGGTCGGCGGGCCCGGAGCACTTGATGGTGACCGCCTCTGGGAGGTCCGTGAGGGTGTGGACCAGAGCCGTGAGGTGGGACTCGTACGCGCGGGACGTCTTCTCCGGGACCGGGGGGACGACGATCTTTCGGTAGCCGAGGGTTGAGGCCGGGAGGGAGAAGAGGAAGCGGGCCAGGAGGCCTCGGCCGCGGGCGCCGGGAGTCTGGGCGAGGTCCATCAGGACCGGAGGCTGCAGGGTGATGCCGATGGTGAGGGCTGGCTTCTCGCCCAAGTCGGCTTCGCGGGTGATGCGTTCGGCCTGCAGGCGCTCGCCCTTGTGGCCCTGCAGGAAGACGCCGAGGTTGGGGCGGGAGCTGTAGCGGCCCGCGATGATGTCGAACAGGTCGCCTTCTGGGGAGAGGACACCGAGGCGGCCGTGCGTGCTCAGAAGCTTGGTCAGGGTCTCGGGGGTGACGTCTCCAGAGGCGGTCAGGCGGGGCTTGGGAGGTACGGCGATCGAATCGGCTTCCATGCGCAAGCCTGCGGCCTCGGCCACCAGGGATGTGGCCGCGGTGGAGTCGTCCGTCTTGCGGGCCTTGGCCAGGATGGACTCGGCGCGGGCTTCCGCTGCTTCCTTGGCGACCTCGGCCTCGATGATGGAGGGGCGAGCGTCCTCCTGCATGGCTGCCTCGATGTCGTAGATCGGGCGGGTCATCGCGGCGAAGACGTCGGACTTGCGGGAGGCCGGGGGCATGGCGACGACCAGGTAGAGGTTCGTCTGCTCGACCCAGCCATCTCGGATCTGGACGTGGACGCGTCCGCCGGCGGCGGTGGACAGCGCGGCGAGCGCCATGGTCGCCGCCATGTCGGCGGGGGTCTGCGTGAACTCGGCTACTGCGGCGACCTGTTCGGCCACCCAGGTGGGGAGGGCGTCGACAGGGAATGCGGGGAGTGGGCCTTGCTCGCCGAGCGGTGTCGGGGCGGGCCAGCGTTCCTCGACTGTGGTGTGGGCCAACGCGTGCCGTGCTGCGGCGAGCAGTTCGTCGTGGTCTTCGCCGGAATCGCGCGCGGCTTGGATCAGCCGGGTCCCGAGTCCGACGATCTGTCGTCGATCGGCGTGCTCGCGCACGATCCTTGCGTAGTGCTGTCCAGCAGCTGCCGTCGGAGCCGCCTTGTACAGGGTGTGCAGATAGGACGCCCCGCCGACGCGTTGCAGATCGCCGGACTTGGCCAGCGTGTCGGTGAGGACGACAGGGTTCGGCGGGATGCCGCCCGTCACGAGCTCCACGATCGCGCGCCAGATCGTTTCGTGGACCGGGCGGTAGAAGACCGCGGGGTCCTGCCCGAGCTCCTCCTCGATCTCGGGCAGGACGGCGGCGTTGAGCATGACAGCGCCGAGGACGATCTGCTCGGCTTCGACGCTGTTCGGCGCCTCGGTCATGGGGATGACGTTGTCGCCGGGGGCGTGCTGGGGCGTGCTCACGCCGCTCCTCTCAGTGCGGGGGTGCTGTCGCTGGACCACGAGTTGGTGATCCACGCAGGCAGTTCGGTCGGCTCGGTGTCGTGGACGACCGTGAAGGGGCCCCACCGCGTGGGGCTGCCCGCGGCCGGGATGTAGGAGCCGGCGGTGTACAGGGAGATGTGCCAGCCGAGTGAGCTGTTGGGGCCGCGAGTCGCGGGCGGGCAGGGGCCGTTCGGGTGCCTGAAGTACAGGTGCGTGCCGCCGAAGGGCGTGCGCACGGTGTACGTCTCGGCCGGGTACGCGGCTCCGTGGCGTTCCGCGAGGACAGCCAGGACGTCCGACCCGTCCACCACTCCGGGCAGGCGCCACTCGGGCGGCGCCTGGATCCCCTGTGTGGCCGGGACGAGGTTGAGCACGACCAGGCCGGAGGGACAGGGCGCGATGCCGACGCCGAAGGCGCCGGCGCCCCAGCAGCGGCGGATGCGCTCGGGGTCGGTGGTGGCGCGGTCGTGCCAGTCGCGTACGGCTGGCACGAGGCCGTCGACCTGGAGAGGGAAGACATGCCAGCCGCGGGAGGCCGCCGCCAGGGCGGCGGCCTCCAGGTCTTCCCACTGCTGGGTGCGGTGAGCGGTCACAGCCGCACCTCGACGTAGACGCGTACGAGGACGCTGTCGCTGCGGCGGTTCGGGTACGGCTCGGACGCCTCGACGACGGCGACGACCTGGCGGAGGCGTGCGACAAGCTCGGCGGCCTCGTCGGCGGTGGCCATGATGCGGATCTTCACGCGGGGTCTCCTTCTGCGAGGGGGATGGCCGTCTGGCCAGGGGCGACGAGCCGGGCGGCGCGGGTCCGGGCCGCGGTCCTGGCGTGCAGGGCGGCGTCGTACGCGAGGTGGCAGGCCTGGCACATGGCGGCGAGGTTGTCGTCGGCGCAGTTCTCGGGGACGTCGTCGAGGTGGGCGACGGTGAGGACGACCCGCGAGCCTGTGGCCGGGTGAGGCTCGCCGTGGACGGCTGTGCAGCGGCTGACATGGCGACGACCGCAGCGGCCGTCGCATTCGCAGCGCCCGCCTGCACGATCGAAGCGGATACGACGGCTGATCTGCGGCCAGTCGCGGGGGTAGCGGGCCCGCATCTCGGGGCGGATGGGCATCAGGTGCAGATCTCCTTGGGGCGTGGTCGGTCCCCAGCGCAGGGCGGGCGTGGAGTGGGGAGGCGGCACGGGGTCTTAGGCGTGGTCGTAGCGGTGGCGGGCGATGAGGAGGGCGAGCAGGTCCTCGTCGTTGGACTGGCCCGCGTACGAGCCGGAGGGGGACCAGGCGTGCCACCAGAAGGACGTGTTGCCGCGGTAGTCCTCGGCGGTCAGGGCGACGGTGTAGCCGTTCAACTCGCCGACTTCGACGGGCTGTCGGAGGGTTTTCTTCACTGTGTTCGGCTTCTTTCGGAGGCGGTGTGGCAGTCGAAGCAGTGGCCGTAGCGGCGGGGCAGGCAGTAGCCGACGTCGCGATGGCAGTCGGGGCAGTAGCGGCGGGTGGCCAGGGCCTTGGCGAGGGCCTCGATCTGGGGCCAGGTCATGACGCGCTTCGGCTTGGCCTGGCGGCGCAGGTACAGGTGGGCTTCACGCTTGCCCTTGCGCCAGACCAGCCGGGCCGCCACGGGCCCGCCGGGACTCAGCCGCTCGGCGGCGAGCTGGCGACGGGTCGCGTAGACGCGCCGGTCGGCCTGGTTCCATCCGAAGACCGGCAGCCCGCCCGTCATGACGCGGCTTTGCCGCGCACCGGGTTGACCCAGCCGCCAAGGAGGCCGCGGACGTAGTCGGTGCTGAGACCGACTCGCTCGGCGATCTCGTGGGTCGGGGTTCCGAAGGATGCCAAGTGCTCGACCTCTTCACGCCGCTCGGCGGACGAGATCGCGCGATGCTCTTCCGCGTGCGGCCGGGCGTCGGGGTCGTCGAAGGCGTCGTCGTCCCAGGCCATAGGCGGAGCCCAGCCGCGGGCTGCCGCGTACCGGCGGGCACGGCCCACCTGTGCCGGCTGCACCCCGCGTTCTGTCGGGTCCGCGTCCCACCAGGCGTCGTACAACTCGGCGACGCGGCGGGCAGTGGAGGCGAGGACCAGACGCTCATCGAGCTGCAGGCCCTCGCCAGCGCTGCCGAGCGCCCGCGCGATGTGCACCTTGGGCCAGCCGACGGCGACCAGGGCGCGGATGCGGCGCCAGGTGCCGGTGGCGTCCACGAGCGCGCCGCCGGCGAGGAGTTCGGCGGAGTAGTCGACGGCCAAGAGGCGTTCGGCAGTCTCGCGGCGGATTCGCTGAGCGGGCTGTCGGCCCTTGGCAGGGACGCCGTACAGGAGCTTGGTGATCGTGCCGTTCGCGACGCCGGAGACGTTGGCGATACGACGCCATCCCATGCCCCGGGCCATGAGGTCCCGGACGTGACGACGGGCGGGTTCGGCGTCGACGTACGGCTGCCAAGTGCCGTACACCTTCTGCCGCGTGCGGTGCTGCTCGTACTCGCGGTGCGCGGTGCGGCAGGTCTCGCAGCGGCAGCCGTGGTTGCTGTAGCGGCTGCGTGTGCCGTGGGCGGGGAGGGTGCGGGTGGGCGTCATCGTTCACCGCGCAGGGCGGCGACGATCGGGCCTGCGTGCTGGTTGATGCCGGAGGCCAGCGTGGCGACGGTGCGCTTGGCGTCGTCGACCAGGCCGTGGCCGCGGGTGTGCTGCTGCGGGGGCAGGCCCCAGCTGGTGTCCACCACCAGGCGTACGACGGTGGTGGTCAGCAGAGCGGGGCGCTTGGGTCCCGGCTCGAACAAGGTCTCGTACGGGGAGAGGTAGTGACGTTCCGAGTCCCAGTCTTGCCAGCTGTAGGGGATGTCGCGTGCCGCTCGCAGGTCGTGGTGGTGCAGCGGCACGTGCACGTCGACGAGCAGCCGACCCTCGCCGTCCTCGGCGAAGGTCAGCGTGATGCCGCGCAGGTCGGAACGGATCTCGACGTAGCCCGGCGACATGATGGGCGAGGTCGCGACCTTCCAGGCCGCGGCGGCGAACTCGGCGGTGGGCAGCGGCTGGTCGGGCTCGTCGTATTCGTGGAGCCAGGACAGCCGCTGGTTGAGGTATGCGCCGTAGCGGGAGTGGCCGTCAGAGGCGTTGCGGCGATCGTGCTCGTCATCGACGAGGGCGAGCGTTGTGGGGCTCCAGCTTTCGGAGGTCACGGGCATGATGGGGGTACTCCTTCGCACCGCGTGGTGGTTGAGGGGTTCTGCGGGGCGAGGCCGTTGCTGTAGGAGGCTGGCGGCCTCGCCCCCGTGTTCTGCTGCCGGGCTGACTCAGAGCCGAACTCGGAGCGGTTGAGCTGGGCGAGAGAGCGGTCAGGATTCGTCGAAGCGGTTCTGCTCGCATCCGTCGCGCATGGGCACCTGTCAGTCCTCGTCGTTGACGTTCCAGGCGAACGGATCCTGGCGGACCCGCACGTCCGGCTTGTCCTCGCCGCGGAACTCACAGCGCGTCACGCCGGTCACCTCCAGGTCCACGGTTCGTCGGCGTACGCCGCGTGGTCGGCGGCGTCGGCCAGCTCGTCGGCCGTGGCGCCCCAGTCGCCGGGCATCAGCCGGTGGATGGCTGCGGTGCGCAGCACGTCGGCGACTCGGCTGGCCTCGGCAGGGGCGACGGTGAACGGGTCGCCCGAGGGGCGGTTGAACAGGTAGGCGATCGACCGCCAGTCGCTCGTGGACAGCACGTGCGCCAGTTGCTGCGCGAGGTTGGACATCGAGGTGTAGGAGCGGCGGAACTCGCCGTTCGCGTTGGTGCCGTGGGAGACGTTCCAGCCCATCAGATCGTGCTCCTTCCATGGCGTGCTTCGGATGCGGCGGTGCGCAGCAGGGCGAGGACCTGCTCCTTGGTGCGGCCGGGGGCGTCGTTGAAGGCGACGTAGCTGCCGCCTCCGGTGGGGGCGAGGACCTGGTGGAGGTGGGCGTCTGTGCGGTGGAGGGTGTCGGCGTCGCCGTAGCCCAGGCGCAGCAGGACGTACTGGGCGCCGCGGATGCAGCGGCCGCCGTCCTCGTCACGGTCGGTGTCCTGGGTCCAGCCCCAGCGCTCGATGACCAAGGCGGTCAGTTCGAGGTGTTCGGCGACGGTGATCTGCCGGGCGCCGGCGCCCCACCGGTTGCGCACCAGGGGGATGGACAGGGCCCAGTCCGGCAGGCGCCGCAGCCAGGCCGGCGGCGGGGCGAGCACGGGGGCCCCGGTCACAGCCGGGGAGAGGGCGAGGCCGCGTAGGGCCTCGTCGATGAGCTCCTGGGTGGACTTGGTGACCAGCGGCCGGGCGGTGGTGCGGGTCCGGGCAGCGAGGTAACGCTCGATCTCGACCACCAAGCCGTCGACGTCGATCGGCGCCTCGACGGCCCGTTCAGCGGCGCGACTTGCTCTGACGGGAGTGGTCGTGCTCATCTCGTACGTACCTCCTGTGTGCGTGAGTGCGCGGGTTGGGGAGGGGCGCCCCCTGGTGCTGTCCAGGCGAGAAGGGGGCGCCCCGATGCGTTGTCACAGGTCTTCGGGCCTGTCGGTGTTGTAGTCGGCGATCTCCTGCAGGGAGATCCCGACCTTCCGGGCGGCCGCGAGGGCGGCCGCCATCGGCTGGGGGTCAGTTCCACAGCCGCTCATCGCGTGCTCCCAGACGAGATCCGCAGCGCTCTTGAGCAGCTGTTCACGGTCGGTGGCCCCCACGGCTACACCCGCCAACTGCCGAGCGGGCGGTGCCGCTTGGGGTCGCTGCCGTCGGCCACGTGCTTCTCCAAGCCGCGGATCTCGGCCTCGTCGAGGTACGCCTCGTAGCCCTCGGGGACGGGCCCGGCGACCTGCGGGCCGGGGCTGCCCAGGCGACGCATGTTCCGGGGCTGGTCCTCGTAGACCGGGCCGAAGTTCTGGCACAGGGTGACCGCGGACATGCCGCCCTCGGTGCACGGGTTGCCGGTGAACGGCAGCCGCTCGGTGAAGACGTACTCGCTGTACATCTGCGGGTCCTCGTACGGGGTGAGGTTGGTCGCGATGTTCGCGATCACGTAGTAGGACTTGCCGAACTCCAGCTCGCGGGCGAACTTCTTCGCCTTGGTCGGCTCCCAGGCCTTGCCTGCCATGACGTGCTCCTTCGGTGTCGGGTGGTGCGGGTTGGGGTGGGGCGCCCGGGTGCTGTCCAGGCGGGCGGGCGCCCCGGTCGGGATGGTCAGATCAGGCCCCAATAGGCGGGCTCGTAGGTGCGGCCCTGAGGGCCGCGGCCGGTGCAGCGGGAAGCGTGCACGCGGGCCTTGTCGTCGATGTCCTCGACCCGGTCGACGTCGTCGTAGACGTGCCAGCAGCCGTCGCACTGGTAGCCGTTGCGCAGCAGCGGCATCTCCGCGACGACGATGACCGTGCGGTTGCCGGGCGTGCGGTAGCGGGCGTAGATACGGCCCTTGTAGTTCCCCACGGGCACGATCCCTTCCGTCCTGGTTTGCCAGGTGGTCGAGTGGGTGGTCGACCCCTGGTCGGTGCCGGTTATGTTCTGGTTTGGCGGGTGGTCGTCGGGTCGGTCCGGGTGGTCTGTCGACCGGTTCGGCGCCTGGCGGGACCGGGGTGCATACTGAGGCATTCCAGGCGCTGACCAGTGGGGCGACCGGGGTGATCTGTCCCTATTTGCGCGCTGCGTCGGCGAGTTGCTCACGGGTGTAGCCGTTGGGGTTGGCCATGCCGTCTATCGGGCCGAGCTTGCGGGTGGTGCCGGCGCCCGCGTCGCGCAGCTGGGACTGCAGGGAACCCGGGGTGAGGTCCTTGTAGCGGTCCGGGTAGCGGGTCTGCAGGAGTTCCACCAGGCGCTGGGTGCGGATGCGGTCGACTCCGTCGGCGTCCATGACGGCGGTGCAGTCGGCGATCAGGTTCCGGGCGGTGGCCTCGGCGGCGTGGGTCTTGCCGTATGCGACGGCGTCGCCAGTGAGGGTGCCCGCCTCTTCGCGCAGCTGGCGGCCGCGCAGGCAGATCTCCTTGAACTGGGGGAGATCGATGACGTCGGCCTTGAGGGTGACGTGCCCGTCGTCGCTGCCCTGGTCCAGGACGACGACGCCGCGGCTGGCCTCGGTGAGCAGGTGCGGGGCGGCGCCGTTGGCGACGGCGTCGTCACCGAGGACCATCTTGGAGCTGCGGTCGCCCTTGACCCGGTAGGAGGCGCGCTTGGCGCACACCTCGCGCAGCTTGGTGGGCACGCTGTCGGCGTCGGGGCGCTGAGTGATGAACACGCCCATGCCGCCGACGAAGCGGGTCACGCGCACGTAGCGGGCGAAGCCTTCGACCATCAGGTCGCGGCCGGAGCGGGTCTTGACCCGGCCGCCGGCCTCCGGGTCCCGGTCCTCGTCGACGGGGACCTGTACGAGGGCGGCGCCGTCCAGGAGCTCCTGCAGCTCGTCGACCACCAGGAGGACCGGGCCCATGCCTTTCTTGGCCAGCTCCGGGGTGATCTTCCCCTCGGGGACGGACTCGGGGTCCTCCTCATACAGGCGGTCCAGTTCGGTGCCGCGGTCCTGCATCTCCTCGATGGTCTGGCCGATCACATCGAGGACCTGGCGGATGATGCCGGGGGTGGCCCCGGCGATCCACTGGTGGGCGATATGCCGCAGCGGTGCCCAGTCCGGCCCGGTCTTGCCGGTGATGACGATGATCCGGACCGTCGGGTCCAGCGCGGCCGCGGCCGCCACCAGGCGGGCGAGGTAGGACTTGCCGTAGCCCATCAGCCCGCCGATGAGCAGGGAGAACCACAGCAGGTGCAGGGCGTGGCGGCCCCGGCGGGCGTCCGCTCCGAGCGGGACACCCTGCTGCCAGAAGTCCCAGCGCTCCGCCGTGATCAGCTCCGAGGGGTGCTTGTCGGTGCCGTAGGGGTTGTCCTCGTCGGCGACCCACAGCACGAACCGGCCCTCGTGACCGTCGTCCGAGGTGTCGGCGGACATCTCGATCCGGGTCTTCTTGATCCGCATCGCGGAGGCGAGGTCTTCGACCTTGCTGATCGCGGCGGACGCCTTGACGCCCCGCGGAAGTTCCACGGTGGCGGTCCAGCCCGGCCCGGACGGCTGGATGACTCCGGCGAGGTGGGTCTCATCGCGTTGCGCCTCGGTGATGATGCCCGCCTTGACCAGCGCGGTGACCAGGTCGGATTCCCCCTGGACCCGGCCCGACTCCCGCTTGATGAGGCTGACCCTTCCGAGGTTGGCCAGGGTGTCCGGCATGAACGGCGCCGCGTCCGCGGGGACGGCTTCGCCGGTGGCCTGGTCGACCACCATGACCGTGCCGTCGGGGGCCTTGGTCAGGTCGACCGCCCCAGCCTGGCCGGTCGCCTTGTCGTCGACGAGGGGGCGGGAGAGGTACCACCAGCCGAACGGCGCGGCACCCAGGGCGGCGAGCGCGAGCATGGGCTCCACGGTGAGGACCACGTTCACGTACACCACGACGACGCCGACGGCGCTCGCGAGGCGGCCGGCCTTCTTCGCCCAGCGGGCCCGGCTCAGCGCCCGGCCGTCGACCTTCATCCGGTCGGCGTCCGCGTCGCCCGCGATGAGGGCGAGCTGGGCCTCGGCTCCCGCCAGCTGCATCGCGATCCCGGTCGCCTCCTCCTTGGAGGCGCCTCGCAGCTGAGCCTGCAGCGTCTTGACCTGGCCCCGGGCTTCGACCTCCTTGCTCTGCTGGGCCAGGCGGCGCCGACGCTCCACGTGCTGGGCAAGCTGCTCGTCAGTGACGTCCGCCGTCGCGAACCACGCCTGCAGGCGCTGCGCGACACGGGCGCGCTGCTCGGCGAACGCGGCGGCGGCCTGGGTGCGGCGGTGGGCGGCCCACTCCTTCGCCCGGTCGCCGCGGCTGGCCTCCTCTGCCTCGATGATCTCGGCGTCGACGACGCCTTCGCTTTCTCCGGTGGGGTGGGAGTGCATCTCGATGGCCATCGGCCGGTTTCCCCTCTCCCGGGGCGCGTGACGCACCCCGGCTAGTTGGCTTGCTGGCTAACTGGCTGGGCGGTGGCCTAGAAGCCGCCCCAGACGTTGCCCAGGGAGGTCGCGGCGGAGACGCCCAGGTTCTGCAGCAGCGGGCCGAAGGTGGTCGGGGCGAGAACGACGCCGAACATCACCAGCGCGACCGCGTGCCAGGCGTTGATCCGGCCCTTCCTGACCATGAAGAAGGTGAAGATGGCCAGGCCGATGCCGAGCATCGCGACGACGCTGATCGTGCCCCCGGCCGACTGCGTGCGGACCTGCTGGGTCTGGGTGTTGAAGTCCGTGTACGCCGGGGTGCCGACGCCGGTGCCGGTGTTCTGTCCGTCCGCGATCGTGACGACCGTGCTGCGGTGCGAGGCGTCGGTGCGGTAAGCGGCGGTGTCGAGGCCGCGGATGTGGATGGTCCTGCCGGAGGGGAGGGTGACCGGGGCGCCGGCCGCACGGTCGATGGCGGCCTCGACGGTGGCCGTGGCCTTCTCGGGGGTGTCGGCGTGGACGGTCCCGGCGGTGCCCAGGAGGGCAGCGGCGGCGGCACCGGTCAGGGCGAGGGTGCGGATGATGCGAGCCATGGTCGTGTTCTCCTTCGCGGGGCGAGTCAGTCGGTCTGGCGGGCGGCCGCGAGTGCCATCTGCTTCTTGGCGGCGGGGTGGTACTTGACGGTGCCGGGGCGGCGGCGGGGCGGGGTTCCGCCGTTGCGCTTGCGGCCGTCCTCGCCGGGCGTCTTCGGTGCCTTCCTGCGAGCTGTGGAGAGCTCGTCGCCGACGGCGGGCGTTTGGGAATCGACCTGCGGGTTCGCGTCCTTCTGCGGGCCGTCGAGGGGACCGTTCTGGGCGATGCGGACGGCACGCTTGGCGGTGCGCATGTGGGCGATCCGCTCGGCTGTCGAGCCAGGCTCGGCACCGTGGATCTCCACGCACGCCCGGGTGTAGGTCTTCTCGCCCGGGACGACCT
Organism: Streptomyces sp. NPDC060027; assembly: GCF_042737005.1. Lineage (NCBI taxonomy): Bacteria > Bacillati > Actinomycetota > Actinomycetes > Kitasatosporales > Streptomycetaceae > Streptomyces > Streptomyces sp. NPDC060027. The sequence goes on along the minus strand of NZ_JBHWVI010000182.1, from coordinate 4,656 downwards.
TCGGCGCTTTCGCGCCGCGCAGGCTCAGCAAGCCCGAGCGGCGGCCGGGACGGACTTCGCCGTACGCGGCGGCGAGGTCGAGGGCCCGCTCCCACACGTCGGTGTCACGGGCGGCGCGGGCGGCATTGACCGCGTCCAGGCGCTGGAGTTCGGCACGGGCCGTACGGCGCTCGGCCCGGCGCACGGAACGCGGGGTGCGCCCCTCCCGCTTGGCGATCCGGCCGTGCTCGTGCAGGTCCCAGATCATCGGGCCGATCACTGAGCACAGCGCCCCGCCGATCCCGGTCGCCATGCCGTACTCGGCACTGCCGTGCGCGTAGTTGATCCCGGCGGCGATCAGCGCCTGGATGAGCGCTCCGAGCCGGTAGTGCCAGGACGGGCGGCCCTCGTCGATGGCGGCCTGCGCCCCGCACAGCAGTGCCCAGGCAACGCCCTCCAGGACGAACGGGGCGGCGACGAGGAACCAGGCGTGCGGGTCCCAGAACGCCATGACCTGCAGCGGCAGCGATACGACGATGCACACGGCGGCGATCGCCTTCGCGGCCTTGCGCCAGGTCGCGGCGGACTTCGCCGCACGGGCCTTGGCCTCGGCTGCTTCCCGGCGGGCCTCACCACGATGCCGACGCTCCTCGGCCGCGTCGTCGAGGTCGCGCTGGATGTCCTTTTGCGCCTTCGCGCGGGCCCGCTCGTTCGCCAGCTCCTGGCGGACGCGCTCGCCCTCGTTCTTGATACGCCGGGCTTCGGTGTCTGCCTGCATCTGCTCGGCACGCGCGAGGCCTTCGGCGTAGGTGCCGCCGGACTTCTCGGGGTGCAGGTCGGTGACGCTCACCGCGTTCCCCTCTCCCGCGCCGCGGCGGCCGCCGTCACCTTGCCGCTGCGGGACGTCCCGCCGATGAGCAGGTGCGCGGCTTCGGCGGCGAGAATCTGCTGGTCGCCGATCTCCAGGTACTCGTCGAACTCGGCGACGCTCCACGTCGCGGGGTCGCCGTGCTGGTCTCGGAACTGCTCCAGAGCCTTCACACCGCCACCCCCTGACGCTTCGCGGCGAGGCGCCGCGTGAGCGCGGCCCGCTCCGCCGGGGTGGTCGCGCCCAGCACGGCGTACTCGTCACCGAGACGGAGGGCCTGCATGAGGCACTCCCGTACGACCGGGCAGCCCCGACAGATCTGCTTGGCGAACGCCTCTCCGTCCGCGTTCTTCGGGAAGAACAGCTCCGGGTTCTGCTCGGCACACGCGGCGTTCTGCTCGATGGCCGCACTGAGCCGACCGAGCCGACCGCGCTCGGCCTGGCGAGCGCGCCAGTCGTGGGAAGCCGTCGAGAACTGCTTGATGCCGCCGATCGTCCCCGCGGTACGCCGTGGCGCGGCCATCTCAGCCCACCTCCGCAGCGGCCGGCGTCTCCGCGCGCCAAGCGGCGGTCCAGTCGGCGACGTCCACGAGCTGGCCGGAGTCGGTGACCGCGTCCATCAGCCGCTCGATCGCCTTGACCGGGACGAGGATGCGGCCCCGGATCTTGATCCCGGGGAACTCGCCGTCCCGAATGGCCCGCCACAGCGTCTGGTAGCTGACGCCGAGCTGGCCAGCGGCCTCGGCGATGGTCACGGCGAGCTTGGCGCCGGGGTGACGCTCGCGGCCGGCCCGCTGCAGCTTTACGACGGGGGCGGCCTGTTCACTAACCTGGTCGTGCATCGATCCTCCTGCGTGCTCAGGGGGTGATGTGGGGCCCTGGTGAGGGATCGTTAGGTGCTGGCGGCACCGTGTGATCTCGTGATTCACCAGGGCTTTCCCATGACAAGAGAGCTCCCCGAGACGCCACACTTTGGTCTGACATCTCTAGAGACGTCTCCAGTGAAGCCAACATCTCTAGAGATGTCAACAGCTTCTGGGGCGGCCTGCGTGAGGAGGTGAGTGATCCCCCTTGATGTGCGCAGACAGGCGCCGCCCGTACGCTGTCTAGAGAGGAAGGGAGAGTGATCGCTCGATGGCCACCCAGGGCGCCAGTCGCCAGCCCAAGTACCAGCGGATCGCCGATGACCTGAAGCGGGCGATCAAGGACGGGGTCTATGCCCCCGGCGACCGGCTGCCCGGCGAGAACGACCTCATGGCCACTTATGAAGTGGCCCGCATGACCGCACGGCAGGCGCTCGGGGTGCTGCGGAGTGAAGGTGTCGCGGAGGCCCGCAAGGGGTCTGGCGTCTTCGTCCGTGCTTTCCGACCCCTCCGGCGTAGAGGGATTCAGCGTCTCGCGAAAGAGAACTGGGGCGCGGGGCGGTCAATTTGGGCAGTCGACGTCGAGGATCGACAGCTGGTGGTCGACCAGCTTGAAGTCGGCGTGCGGCCGGCACCTGACCTGGTTGCGGCTGTGCTCGATCTGCCGCAAGGCGCGGATGCTTGTGTCCGGAGTCGGCGCTTCGTCTTGGACGGAAAGCCCGTGCTGCTCGCCAGGTCGTACCTGTCGGCCGAGCTTGTTGCGGGATCGGCAATCCTTCAAGAGGACACGGGGCCGGGCGGAACATACGCGCGCCTCGCTGAACTCGGCCACAAGCCGGTCCACTTCCGTGAAGAGGTCCGCTGCCGGATGCCTGCACAGAGCGAGGCTGCACAGCTCGACCTCTCCATGGGGACGCCGGTGATCGAGATCTGTCGTACGGCCTTCGCTGATGGGGGTAGCGCCGTCGAAGTGAACGAGATGGTCCTGGATTCGGCTTCGTACGTCCTGGAGTACGACTTCGACGCCTGACTCGGCGGGGGCATCGTCCCTCCTGCTCGACCAGGCGGGCGGCCGTACTCCATGCCCGCCGTGTCGGTCTCATGGGGGAAGAGCGGATCGGTGTCTTGGCCGGCGTATGGGGCCTGCCGCTCGATGTTGTTGTCGAGCCGGGGGCGGTTCGCGCGGCCCTCTCTGCCATCTGCGCTCGCCGGTCGGACGAAGCCGCAACGGGCTTGGGCGATGCGGCAAGGCGCATAGAGTTCCTGCGCGGGGTGGCCATCTCAGACCGCCTCGGCAATGGCAGTCTCGGCTCGCCAAGCAGCCGTCCAGTCGGCCACGTCCACGAGCTGCCCGGAGTGGGTGACCGACTCCATCAGCAGCTCGATTGCCTTGACGGGCACGACGATGCGGCCGCGGATCCTGATCCCGGGGAATTCGCCGTCATGGATCGCTCGCCACAGCGTCTGGTAGCTGACGTCGAGCCGCTCGGCCGCCTTAGCGATGCTGATGGCAAGCCGATCGGGTCTGCTGCAGCCCTTGACGCGCTGCATCGTCACAGCGGGGGCGGGGCGATCAGTTTGGTCATGCATATCGAGTCTCCTGCGTACTCAGGGGTGACGTCTCGGGCCTCTGTGGCGGATCCGCAGGTGCAGAAACGCACCGAGATCCGGCTTCTCGGTCCTTGATCTCCTGAGTTGACAGGAACTACAAGCGCGGAACGGCGGAGAGCGTCGAACTACCCGCAGGGCGGGAATCTTTCTTCTCAACTTCCTGCCAGACGGGAAGGGGAGCCGCTGCGCAACTCGGTGTCGAGGGCAGGGAAATGGCGGCGGCAGTCATCGAGGAAGGGTCATCCCTTCCAAGCCTGCGTGCCGACAACTGGTGGAACCAACTTCAGCCCATACAGGGCGCAAGCACTTCCCAGTACGCCCCTCGGGTCCGTTGCCGACATCGACAGACAGGCGAGCTCGAAGTCGGACAGTCTGTCCGGCTTCGAGTGCTTGGGCGCTAGGGCGTGTGTCGGAAGTGCTCTAGGTTGGCTGACGTGATTGCGCGGGGGCGGAGTTACCGATACGTCGGACCGGTCGAGCTGAAGGCTGCGGTCCGGCCTGGCAGCGGCGGGTGCCGGATCAGCTCGGCAGCTGAATTCGGCGACTGGATTGCTGGGCGATCGGCGGCGGAATTGGCCGAGCCGTTCACTTTCGTGGTCGGCGTGGACGGTGTGCTTCGGTTGGCGCCCCGACGGAGCGAGCATGTGGCCTGCGCTGGCGGAGCCATGGTCTTGAGTGCCGGCGAGATCAGTTTCGTGCGCGAGGCGGACCGGTGGGCCGTGAGCGAGGCCAGCAACCAGTCCACCGGGTATTGCCCCGACATCGGCTCCTGGTCGGAAGTCGCTCGTGCTCTGGACGATGTAGGGCTCGAACGACCCTCCGGCTTCACCCACGAGGTGGTCTTCCGCCGGTGTCCTGGCTGCCAGGAGCACAACATCGTGCGCGAGGACGACTTCGTCTGCGTCTTCTGCGGCAGCGATCTGCCGCAGATGTGGAACGTGGATCCCACCGCGTGATGGCCGAGGGTTACAGCCACTCGTTCATGGCCGCTACGAGGACGGTCGCCTCGTAGCGGACCGCGAGCTTGTCGTATCTCGTGGCGACGGCGCGGTTCCTCTTGAGGCGGTTGATCCCGCACTCCACCGCATGACGCTCGCGGTAGTCGACCGGGTCGAAACGCGGTGGCCGGCCGCCGCGGGATCCGAGCTTTCTGCGGTTGTGCGCTTGGTCGGCCTTGTCGGGGATGGTGCAACGGATCCCGCGGCCGCGCAGGTAGGCACGGTTCTTGCGGGAGGCATACGCCTAATAGGCGTTTAGGGCTGGGAGTTGGATCAGCTCTGGGCAGGGGCCGAGCGAGATGTCTTGCTGTATGCCGCGCTTTGAGTGCTTCGACAA
>NZ_JBHWVI010000181.1:0-18241 GCF_042737005.1 Streptomyces sp. NPDC060027 | reverse complement strand
AGAGAGGGCCGGGTCCGTCGTCGGACCCGGCCCTCTCCCGCGCCGGTCGTATGTGGTGCCGGAGCGGGCCCGGCGGCTGTCGTGCGGGCCGCGAGCGGCCGTCGTGCGGGCCGCGGAGCCGCGGACCGTCGTGGGGTCAGAACAACCGGAGCTTGTCGTCCTCGATGCCGCGCAGGGCGTCGTAGTCCAGGACCGCGCAGCCGATGCCGCGGTCCGTGGCGAGGACGCGGGCCTGCGGCTTGATCTCCTGGGCGGCGAAGATGCCGCGGACCGGCGCGAGGTGCGGGTCGCGATTCAACAGCTCCAGGTAGCGCGTGAGTTGCTCCACGCCGTCGATCTCGCCGCGTCGCTTGATCTCCACGGCGACGGTCCGGCCCTCGGCGTCCCGGCACAGGATGTCGACCGGACCGATGGCCGTCATGTACTCACGGCGGATGAGGGAGTAGCCCTCGCCGAGCGTCTCGATGCGGTCGGCGAGCAGTTCCTGGAGGTGTGCTTCCACGCCGTCCTTGATCAGGCCGGGGTCCACGCCGAGTTCGTGCGAGGAGTCGTGGAGGATCTCCTCCATCGTGATGATGAGCTTCTCGCCCGCCTTGTTGATGACGGTCCAGGTGCCTTCCTCGTCGCCGGCCCCCTCCTTCAGCGTGCAGGGCGGCGACATCCAGTTGAGGGGCTTGTAGGCCCGGTCGTCCGCGTGGATCGAGACGCTTCCGTCCGCCTTCACGAGGATGAGGCGAGGGGCCGACGGGAGATGGGCGGTGAGCCGGCCCGCGTAGTCCACGGAACAGCGGGCAATGACGAGACGCATGGTCGGCAACGCTACTCGACCGGCGGTGGTGCACGCGATTCTCCCGCCCGACCCGGTGGTCCCACCCGACGGAGAAGCCATGGTTCGCCCCTTTTGTGCTCTCGTCTCCCGCCTTGGTGCGCGACCGGTGTTTTCGCGGGTCACCCCATTGATCCTGAAGGTTCCCTGTTCGGTCGTGGCTGATTGTCGGCCTACTCGGCGTTCGCTATGTGCGCATTCTCCTGGTGCCGTTACCTGGCGATGCTTACCGTATGAACGGGAGGTCGCGATGCGTGTACTCAGCGTGTTCGATATCGCGAATTCCCCATCCCTGTCCGGCAACCCCCGAGGTATGGGGGTGCGAGAGGAGAACCCATGTCGCTCGACGTCTCACCGGCCCTACTCCAACAGGCCGAGCGAGGCGAGGTCGATGAAGCTGAATTCGTCGACTGCGTCCGGACCTCCCTGCCCTACGCATGGGAGATGATCAGCTCCCTGGTGGCCCAGCTGAAGGTGGACGGCGGCAACTTCGCCGACAACCAGACGCCCCCGCCGGACGAGCGGGCACGTGGCCAGCTGCTGCGTGCGCTCGCGAGTGACGCGATACGCGGCGCGCTGCAGCGGCACTTCGGAGTGCGGCTGGCCTTCCAGAACTGCCACCGGGTGGCGGTGTTCCCGCTGGACCACTCGGTGGACGACACGCTGGCACGCTTCACCTCGGTCCGCAGTCAGCTGCTGAACCAGTCCCCGGAATTCAGGGACTGCTGACGCACTGATGCCGCATTGCTTGCCGCTCCGTACGCGGGAGGTGCATTGGTACTGGGGCGGCAAGCTCCCCGCGTGTCCGGCCCGCTGGGCCGGACTTCGCGCGATCACCCCAGGTGGGGCAGCATCTCGGCCCCCAGCCGTCGTACGTTCTCCTCGGTCGCCGCCAGGTCGCCCGATCCCTCGACGAGCAGGGCGAAACGCGAGATGCCGGTCCGCTCCGAGGTCGCCGCGAGCCGGTCGGCGCACAGCCGCGGCGTGCCCACCGGGTGCAGCCCGCAGAGCAGTTCGGTGTACGCCACCGGGTCCCGCATCGAGCGGGGGCGGCCGTCCACCGTCACATGGGCGTCCAGGCCCTGCTTCAGCCAGCCCGGCATCGCCTTGACGAGCGTCTCGACGGCGTCGGTGCGGCGGTCCGCGATCTGGCAGACACCGGCGGAGACATGGGCGGCCGCGAGGATCTCGTCCGTCGGGCGGCCCGCCGCGCGCGCGTGCTGCCGCCACAGCGCGACCATTTCGGCCTTCTCCTCGTCCCCGACGTGCATGCCGAGAAGCATCGGCAGCCCGCGCTCGGCGGCGAGCCGAACGCTCGCCGGTGAGGTGCACGCGACGACGACCTCGGGACCCGGAGCGCCGCTCAGTGCCTCCGACGGGCGCGGGACGACGGGGACTTCACGGAACGAGAACCGCTCGGAGGTGCCGGCGACGGACGGCTCACGCAGCCATTGCATCAGCAGATCGAGCGATTCCGGGAACCCTTGTTCGTATGCGGCGAGGCCCGCGCCGAAGACCTCCAGATCGACCCAGGGGCCGCCGCGTCCGACACCGAGCGAGAACCGTCCGCCGGACATCATGTGCAGCAGCGCGGCCTGCTCGCCGAGCGCCACGGGGTGCACGGTGGGCAGCACGCTGACCGCCGTGCCGACCCGGATCCGGCTGGTGCGGCCGAGCAGATACGCGGCGAGGGTGACGGCCGACGGGCAGGTCCCGTACGGCACGAAGTGGTGTTCGGCCAGCCAGACGGTGTCGAGCCCGGCCTCCTCGGCGACCTCGGCCGACCGCACCGCGCGGTGCAGGGCCTCCCCCTGGCCCTGTCCAGGGAACTGGGCGGCCAGTACAAAGCTTCCAACGTGCATCGAACTTCCTGCTTCCTCGGCTCCGACACGGAGCTCCCCCGCCCGGCATAACCGCGTGACACGTGCCGAAGACACGGCCTTGCGGAGAGATTTGCGGATTGTCTGGGAATTGGGCTGTCCGATGGGGGTCTGCGCGGGTCGCTGGAGTACGAGTACCCCTGTGCCCGCCGCGTAGGCTGGACGTGATCCCTGCCCCCTGTATAGCTCCGTGAGGTGTCCCTTGTCCCCGCGTCGCAACCGTCCGAAGGACGCCGGATCGTCCGGCAGGAGCGGCGGGGAGGACCCGTCGGACCGTTACGGCGGCTGGCAGTCCACGGAGAGCTGGCGGGGCGAGGAGTGGAGCGTGCGCCCTGTGGCGGGCGCGAGCGCGCAGGGCAAGACCTACCGCTGCCCCGGCTGCGACCAGTTGATCCCGTCCGGGGTTCCGCATGTGGTGGCCTGGCCGGAGCACTCGGGCGTCGACGAGCGTCGGCACTGGCACAAGGCCTGCTGGAACGCGAAGGACCGCCGCACCTCGCGGGTGCAGCGGTCCCGTAACGCGCCCAGGTTCTAGGCGACTTCGGCGGTCCGGCCTCGGGCCGTCCGGTCGGCGCGGTCGTCACACGTCCCGGCGCTCCAGGAGCACGAAGGCTCCGATGACCGCCGCCGCCGTCACTCCGGCGAGGAAGCCGAGCTGCGCTCCGCCGTTGCCGTTCTCGCTGTCCAGGCGGAAGACCTGGGCGAGGGCGTTGGGGGCGGCGTACTCCTGCATCTTCTCGCCGATCGTCCGCAGGCTCTCGGACATCATCAGGAACGCGGGCATGATCGCGGGCAGCAGCACGACGCCGAGCATCGTGGTGATCGCGCCCGCCGAGTGACGCAGCATCGAGCCCACCGCGAGCGCGAGCACGCCGAGCAGCGAGACGTACAGCGCGCCCATCACGACGGTGCCGCCCCAGGCGACCTCGGAAGCCTCGCCGGAGGCGTCGCTGTGCATTCCCTCGGTGAACAGGCCGACGAGCCCGATCGCGAAGGCCGAGACCGCGAACGCCACCGCGAAGAAGATGATCAGCTTCGCGGCGAGCACCCGGTGCCGCTGCGGCGAGGCCGTGAACGTCGTACGGATCATGCCCGTGCCGTACTCGGAGGAGACCACCAGCACGCCCAGCGTGATCAGGCAGATCTGTCCCAGCATCAGCCCGAAGAACGCGGGGATCGTGTACGGCGTGTCCCCGAAGTCCTCGTTCGTGGTCTGCGCGGCGACCAGGAAGCCGATGCCGATCACCAGGAGCAGGAACATGCCGAGCGTCCACATCGTGGAGCGCACCGACTTGATCTTCGTCCACTCGGAGTTGAGCGCGTGCCCGAGGTGGGTGCGGGTGACGGGGATCGGCGAGGTGTACGAAGCTCCGGGCGGCGCCTGCCAGTCGGGGGCAGCGGCGGCCTGCTGCGGCATCGGGGGCTGGGGCGTGCTCATCGGGCGTCCTCGGGCTTGGTCAGGTCGGCGGCGGGCGCGGGTGCTTCGGCGGTGGGCGCCGGGGGGCCCGCGGGGGCCTGGGGGGCCGCGTGGGCGTACGGGTTGGCGTCCGTGGCGCCGGGGGCGGCCGGAGCGCCGTACGGACCGGCCTGCGGCTGGCCCTGCGGCATGGCGAAGGGCTGCCCGCCCTGCTGGGGCGGCGGCGGCGCGTACCAGCCCGGCTGGCCGTGGCCCGCCACCGGCATCTGCGGCGGGGGCATGGCGCCCGGCGGCAGCTGCTGCTGGAGCCCGGCCTTCTGGTCGATGGTCGAGCGGTAGTCGACGGCGCCCTGCGTCATCCGCATGTACGCCTCCTCCAGCGAGGCCTGGTGCGGCGACAGCTCCCACAGGCGGACGTCGGCGGAGTGCGCGAGGTCGCTGATACGGGGGAGCGGCAGCCCGGTGATGCGCAGCGCGCCGTCCTGCTCGGGCAGCACCTGGCCGCCCGCCTCGGTCAGCGCGGCGGTCAGCTTCTCGCGCTGCTGCGGCTCGGTGTCCGGCGTGCGCACCCGGGCGAAGTCGGCCGAGTTGTGCGAGATGAATTCCTTGATGCTCTGGTCGGCGAGCAGCTGGCCGCGGCCGATCACGATGAGGTGGTCGGCGGTCAGCGCCATCTCGCTCATCAGGTGCGAGGAGACGAAGACCGTACGGCCCTCCGCCGCGAGGGACTTCATCAGGTTGCGCACCCAGAGGATGCCCTCGGGGTCGAGGCCGTTGACCGGCTCGTCGAAGAGCAGTACCTGGGGGTCGCCGAGGAGCGCGGCGGCGATGCCGAGCCGCTGGCCCATGCCGAGGGAGAAGCCCTTGGAGCGCTTTTTGGCTACGTCCTGGAGGCCCACGACGCCGAGCACCTCGTCCACGCGGCGGGCCGGGATGCCCGACAGCTGGGCCAGGCACAGCAGGTGGTTGCGGGCGTGCCGGCCACCGTGCACGGCCTTGGCGTCGAGGAGCGCGCCGACCTGGCGGGGAGCGTTCTGCAGCTTGCGGTACGGGAAGCCGCCGATCGTCACCCGCCCGGCGGTGGGGTTGTCGAGGCCGAGGATCATGCGCATCGTCGTCGACTTGCCCGAGCCGTTGGGCCCGAGGAAACCGGTGACGGCACCCGGCCGCACCTGGAAGGAAAGGTTGTACACGGCCGTCTTGGCGCCGTAGCGCTTCGTCAGGCCGACTGCCTCGATCATTCTCCGCACCCATCGAAAGGTTCAGGACGTCGGGGCGCACGCCCCCGTAAGGGTTAGGAGGATAACCGGGCGCTGACGGTTCCACTCAAGAGAGAGTAAAACCGCGCCCGGCCGGCCGGGGAAAGATCCAGTAAGGGACGGTATTTCGTACGGACGTCCTGTCAGGTACCCGTCGTTCCTGGTCAGGCCGGAAAGGCAATGGGCGCCCACCTGATCACCGGGGAATTCTCAGGGCCGGTGCGGCAGGGAATCGTCGAGCGGCGGCAGGTCGTCGTACAGACGCAGTTCGGCCGACTCGTCGACGTACGGCAGGAAGTCGGTCTGCGGCAGCACCCAGCCCTCCTGGCCGAAGATCAGCGTGCCCTTCTCGCGCAGCGACCGGTCGGCGCCGGCGTCGCGTACCCAGGCCGCGGGGTCGGGCCCGAGCAGCTCGCGCAGCCGTGCGGAGGCGGCGAGCAGGGAGGCGAGCAGCTCGGACTGGTCGCCGCCGCCCTGGCGGGGTCGCCCGGTCTCCGGCTCCGCGAGCACGCCGTGCGCGCTGAAGTAGATGTACGCGCCGCCGAGCCGTTCCCCGGAGGGCATCGTCATCGTGAACTCGTCGCCGGGGAGTATCGCCCGCCGGTAGTCCGGGAACTCGGTGTCGTCGACGGCCTTGAGCTGGGTCGAGTCCAGCCAGGTCACCACGAGCGTCGTCTCGGCGGCCCGGTCCACGTACGGCGTTCCGGCCACGTAGCCGGCCGGGCTGATGTGCCCCGAGCAGCCCACGGCGATCCCGCCCACCCGCACCGGGATCATCGGCACCGTCGCCGGGATGCCGAGCCGGGTCAGCTTGTGGGCGACCTGCCCGGGGGAGGCGTTCGAGCCGACGGCGATGACCGGGTGGCGCCGCCCGGTGCCGACCTGGCCCAGGTCGGCGAGGGCTTCGTCGAGACGCTGCTGCTCCTGGCGCTCCTCCACGTACCACTCGCCGAGCCGCAACGGCCGGACGTCGAGCTGGAGCAGCTCACCGCCGGTCAGCAGGGACGGCTCGGTGGTGGGCCGGCCGGGATAGGTGAGGGGCTTCTTCGCGGGCACGTCGTCCAGGCCCAGCGCCTCAAGGCTTCGGTCCTTCGTCGTCACGGTGACGCCCTTCGGGGGTGGTCGCGCGAATACGGGCACAGCCTTTCACGCGAGATGTACCCGGGGCGGGTCCCGGTCTCCCCCGGCCGAGCCGGGTTGGCCCGAACCGACACCGGGAATCATGCTCTCCCATTGTACGAGTGGGGATGAAGTCGGTTACGGGGGAAGTGAGTTGAGCTCGATGTGGCGCGGTGCAGGGCGGGGTGGAGGACCTGGGCGGGGACGGGCGCATCCGCGCTATCGCACGTCCGTACGCTGGTGGATGGCGGGACGCACCGTCCACGCGCTGCTCCTGATGGCGCTGGGCGCGCTGGCCGGACTCTCGGTGGTCGTGGCGGCGGCGTGGACGCTGACGGAGAACTCGCCGCGTTCGATGGCGGAGCGGTTCTCGAACGAGGAGCGGCTCTTCGACCTCAGCCTGACCGTGCTGCGGGCCTGCGTCGGCACGGACAATCTCGAACCCGAACCGGACAGCACCGCTCACCAGCTGCTCGCCACGCTCGCCTCCGTCACCGGCTCGCTGGTGCCCGCGGTGCTGCTCGGCATCGTACTGATCAAGATGTTCGCGCTGCGGCCCTTCGTCTGGCGGCGGCGGGCCAGCATCTCGCACGCCTGGACCGCCGACTTCCCGGGCTACTCGCGGCAGCACGCGGACAGCGACGACGCCATCATCGCCGTCCGGTTCTACAACCGCTTCGACAATCTGTCGGTCGTCGACCTGCGGGCCCGCGTCCATCTGCGCTACCTGGAGCGCTCCCCGCACGACGGCAGCCTCGTCATCTACAAGCAGTGGCTGAGGGTCCTGGACGCGAAGGGCGAGCCGGCCGAGGAGCGGAGCTGGCTCGCGGTCGAGCGCGGTGCCCCCTTCACGGTGTGGATACCGGTCGAGGCGCCGGTGACCGACCTGCCGTTCCGCAGGATCCAGGGCAAGGACCTGTCCGGCTCGCACGGCGTGAAGCTGCTCGTCCGGCTGACCGCCCGGACCGTCGGGCTCGGCACCGAGGTCGCCGACGAGCGCTGGTTCGACCTGGAGGCCGGGGACTTCGAGCTCGGCCGTTTCGTGCCGCTCCAGCCGGACCTCGACAAGGACGTGTGGCGCTGGGAGGGCTGGCCCGACTTCGACGGCCTGATCCCTCCCCGGCCGAACGGCGACGAGCCCGACCGGCCCGCCCCGGCGCCCCGGCCGGAGAGCTAGGCGTCCCGGCCGGAGAGCTAGGCGTCCCTCTTCTTGAGCAGCGTGTAGCCGCCGATCAGGGCCAGGGCCACCCACAGCACCATGATTCCGAGGCCGCCCCAGGGCCCGTACGGGGTGTCGTCCAGGGGAGTCACCACCCGCAGGATTCTGCTGCCGGCCTGGTCGGGGAGGTACCGGCCGATCTTCTTCGTCGCGGACACCGCGCCCAGGATGTTGGAGATCAGGAAGAAGAACGGCATCAGGATGCCGAGCGAGAGCATCGGACTGCGCAGCATCGCCGCGACGCCCATCGAGAAGACGGCGATGAGGGTCATGTAGAGCCCACCGCCGATCACCGCGCGCAGGACACCCGGATCGCTGATCGACGCCTTGTGCGTGCCGAGCACGGCCTGGCCCAGGAAGAACGTGATGAAGCTGGTGATCAGGCCGACGACGAGGGCGAGACCGGCCGCCACCGCGACCTTGCTGAAGAGGAACGTGCCGCGCTGCGGGACCGCCGCGAGCGAGGTCCGGATCATGCCGGTGCTGTACTCGTTGCCCACCACCAGCACGCCGAAGACGATCATCGCGAGCTGGCCGAGGCTCATGCCCGCGAAGCTGATGTACGTCGGGTCGAAGGAGAGCTGGTCCCTCGTGCTCATCTTGTCCCACTCGTTCTTGGACAGGAGGGCGATGAGGAGGCCCAGGGCGATCGTGACGACCGCCGCGAGGCTCAGCGTCCACACCGTGGACGCCACGGAGCGGATCTTGGTCCACTCGGACTTGAGGACCTGGGTGGCCGCCATCGTCAGCCCTTCTTCCAGTCGCCGCCCCATTGCGGGGCGGTGGGCCGGCCCTGCGGACTTTGCGGACTCCGCGGGCCCTGCGGACTCTGCGGACTCCGCGGTTCCTGGGGGCTCTGCGGACTCGGCGTGTCGGAGTGCGCGTGGTACTCCACCGACTCCGCGGTCAGCTGCATGAACGCCTCCTCCAGCGAGGCCTGCTGGGGGCTCAGCTCATGCAGCACGATCTGGTACCGCGCGGCCAGCTCACCGATGTGCTCCGGCTTTCCGTCGTCCACCTCGAGCGTGCCGCTGCCCGTCTGGACGACGGTGATCCCCGCGCCCTGCAGCACGTCGAGCAGCCGCTCGCGCTGCGGGGAGCGGATACGGACGTACGAGCGCGAGTTCTGCTGGATGAAATCGGCCATCGAGGTGTCGGCGAGCAGCCTGCCCTGGCCGATGACGACGAGGTGGTCGGCGGTCAGCGCCATCTCGCTCATCAGGTGCGAGGAGACGAAGACCGTACGGCCCTGGGCCGCGAGGGACTTCATCAGATTGCGGATCCAGTGGATGCCCTCGGGGTCGAGGCCGTTGACCGGCTCGTCGAACATCAGGATCCGCGGGTCGCCGAGGAGCGCGCCCGCGATGCCGAGTCGCTGGCCCATGCCCAGCGAGAAGCCCTTCGCCTTCTTCCTCGCGACCGCGGTGAGGCCGACCGTGTCGAGGACCTCGTGCACGCGCGCCTGGGGGATGCCGTTGCTCTGGGCGAGGCAGAGGAGGTGGTTGAAGGCGCTGCGGCCGCCGTGCATGGCCTGCGCGTCCAGCAGGGCGCCGATGTACTTCAGCGGGTCCTTGAGGTGGTCGTAGTGCTCTCCGTCGATCCGTACGTCGCCCGACGTGGGACGGTCGAGCCCGAGCATCATCCGCATCGTCGTGGACTTCCCGGCGCCGTTGGGACCGAGGAAGCCGGTCACGATGCCCGGTCTGACGGCGAAGGTGAGGTTGTTGACCGCCACCTTCTCGCCGTACCGCTTGGTCAGCCCCTCGAGCTCGATCATGCGGCCACGCTAAGACGGCCCCCGGGGGCCTGCCACTTGAGCGGGAGACGGCCCGGAGGCTCCGCACGGGAGCGCCGCACCGGCGCGGAGGCACCCCTCGGAAAGGGAGGCGGTGGTGCCGGACGGCACGACCGGGCGCGCTCCGGGCAGCAGGACCTGACGGTACGACAAGGCCCGCACCCTCCGAAGAGGGAGCGGGCCCTGGTGTCGGACTGCGCGGTTACCGGGACTGCTGCGCCGGAACCCCACGCGTGATCGGCTCGTCCTCGGCCGGGCCGGTGGTGGCGGCCACCGCGGCGCCCGTGAGCGTCGCGAGCATCTCGCGGACGTTCGTGAGCTGCGCGTTGATCGAGTCGCGGCGGTTGGTGAGGGCGGCCAGCTCGCGCTCGGATTCCGAGCGGATACGGTCGGCCTTGGCGTTCGCGTCGGCCACGATGTCCTCGGCCTGCCGCTGAGCCGTCTCCACCGTCTGGCGGGCGCGGCGCTCGGCATCCGTGCGCAGCTTCTCGGCCTCCAGGCGAAGCTGCTCCGCGCGGTGCTCGATCTCCGCGAGGCGCTTCTCGGCCTTGGCCTGGCGCGACGCCAGGTCGCGCTCGGACTGCTCGCGGCGCTTGGCGAGGTTCGTCTCGAAGTCGGCGGCGGCCTGGGCGGCCTTGGCGCGGGTCTCCTCGAAGAGGGCGTCCGCCTCCTCGCGCTTGGACTGCGCGTCCTTCTGCGCCTCGGAGCGCAGCTGAGAGGCGTCGCTCTTGGCCTTCTCGACGATCCGGACGCCCTCGTCCTCCGCCTTGGACTTGCGGTCCGCAGCGAACGATTCTGCGTCGTTGCGCACCTGCTGGGCGGCCGACTCGGCGAGCTCACGGTGCTGCTCGGACGCGCGACGGGCCTCCTCGCGCAGGTCCTTGGCCTCCTCCTCGGCGAGGCGGAGGATCTTCTCGACGCGCGCGCCGAGGCCGGCGTACGACGGCTCCGCGTCGCTGACCTGGGCCTGGGCGTTCTGCGTTTCGAGATGAAGTTCTTCGATGCGCTTTTCGAGGGCGGTGATACGGGCCAGAGCGCTGTCACGGTCGGAGACGAGCTTCGAAATGCGTTCGTCCACCTGAGCGCGGTCGTATCCACGCCGCACAAGCTCGAAGCCGTAGGGGGAAGTGTCGCTCATGGGGTTCCTGTCGAATGAGACCGGTGAGGTGATAGGTGGAATCCTAGGGGTCAATGCGGTGTGTCATCGAGCGGATACGTGTTTGATCTGGAGAATGACACTCCTTTTGGGTGGCTGGCTGCCGGATGGCTTGCCAGAGCCCGTGGCAAAGGTCCCCATTAGGCACGGAACCTGTGCATCTGGCTAGCCCTCCGACGCCTTGCCACCCGAACGGGTAGCACCCGCGGCGGCCCCCGCCTTCACCCCGCCGTCCTTGGCACCCGGCGGCGCCTCGAACGACTCCAACGCCTCCAGGACGTCCTGGACACGTGAGATCTCCACGTTGATGTCCTCGCGCCGGCGGACCAGCACCTCCAGGTCGCGCTTGCCCTCCTCGACGGCGGCCTTCGCCTCCTGGATGGCCTCGGACCTGATCTTCTCGGCCTCGCCGATGACCGAGGCCTTCTTCTGCTCGGCCTCCTTGAGGAGTCCCTCGGCCTTGCGCACGGCGGCGATACGGACCTTGCTCGCCTCGGAGTTCGCCTCCGACAGCAGGTCCTTGGCCTTCGCCTCGGCCTCGGCGAGCTGGTCCTCGGCGGCCTTGATGAGCGCGTCGCACCGGTCGCCCGCGTTCTTCATCGCCTCGGACGACTCACGGCGGGCCCGCTCGTGCAGGTCCTCGATCTCCGAGGTGATGCGGTCCCGCAGCTCCTCGGCGCGCTCCCTGATCGCCGTCGCGTCCCGGCGCGCGCCGACCAGCAGCTCGTCCGCGTCCCTACGGGCCCGCTCCACGCGGGTGTTGCCCTCGACCGTCGCCTCCGAGACGAGCCGCTCGGCCTCGCCCCGCGCCACGCCGACCATCGTGTCGGCCTGCGACTCGGCGTCGGCCGTCGTCTTCTGGGCGCTCTGCTGCGCCTCGGAGAGCAGCTTGTCCGCCTCGGACGCCGTCTCGGAGATGAGCGTGTCGACCTGCTCGGCCGCCTCGGAGCGCCGCTTGTTGGCCTCCTTGCGGGCCTCGTCCAGCGTGCGCTCGGCCTCCTCGCGCGCCGACGACGTCAGCCGCTCGGCCTCCTCGGCCGCCCGGGTCCTGACGCGCTCGGCATCGGTGCGGATCCGCTCGGCGTGCTGCTGCGCGGAACCGACCGTCTCGGCGGCCTCGGCACGCAGCCGCTCCGCGTCACCGGTCGCGTCCGAGATGAGCTGCTCGGCCTTGGCCACGGCCTCGGTGCGTACCCGCTCGGCCTCGGCCGCGGTCTCGGTCCCGAGCCGCTCGGCCTCCGCCGTCGCCTGCGTGATGAGGGTGTCCACCTGCGCGGCCGCGTCCGAACGGATCCGGTTCGCGTCCTCCCGGGCGTCCGCACGGGTGCGCGAGGCGTCCTGGTCGGCGTTGGCGATCGCGTCCGACGCCTCGGTGCGTACCCGCTGGGCGTGGTCGGCGGCATCCGAACGCAGCCGCTCCGACTCCGCGATCGCCTCGGCGACCGTGCGCTCCGCGAGGGAACGCGCGGCCGCCGTCTCCTCGGCCGCCTCCCGCCGCAGACGCGACGCGTCCTCGGACGCCCGCTCGCGCTCGGCGTACGCGTCGGCGCGGACCCGGTCCGCCTCCTCCTGCGCCTCGGTCCGCGTACGGTCCGCCACGTGCTCGGCGGCCGAGCGCAGCCCGGTGATCTCCTCCTGCGCCTGCTCGTGCAGTCCCGCCACCGCGTCCCGCACCTGCTGCGCGGTCTGCTCGGCGTTGGAGACCATCTCGGTCGCGCGCCGGTCGGCCTCCTCGACCAGCCGTACGGCCTCGGTCTGGGCCTCCTCGACCCGCTTGCGCGCGGAGGCGAGAAGCTCCTCGCTCTGCTCGCGGGCCCGCTCACGCTCCTGGTCGGCCTCCTGGCGCGCCGAACCGAGGGTCTCCTCGGCCTCGCGGCGGCGCCGTGCGGCCTCCTCCTGGGCGGCGGCCAGCGTCTCGGCGCCCTCGGCCGCCAGGCGCTCGGCCGCGGCCTGCGCCTCGCTCCGCACCCGGTCGGCGCTGTCCTGGGCCTCCGACTTCAGGCGCTCGGCCTCCGCCGCCGCCTCCGAACGCAGTCGTATGGCGATGGTCTCGCCCTCGGCGCGGGACGCCGCAGCGTCCGCCGCGGCCTCGTTGCGCAGCCGCTCGGCCTCCGTCTCGGCCTGCGCCCGGAGCGTACGGAGCCGCTCGGCGGCCTCCGAACGCAGCCGGTCGGTCTCCTCGGCGGCCTCGCGCCGGATCCGCTCGGCCTCGGCGCGCGCGTCCGTCAGCGCCGTCTCGGCGGCGGTGAGACGCTCCTCGGCCTCCGTGTGCAGCCGGGCCAGCCCCTCGGCGGCCTCGGCCTGACGGGCCGCTATGGCCCGCTCGGTCTCCTCGCGCTGCCGCTCGGCGGCCCGCTCCGCGTCGGCCGCGATCGTCTCGGCCTGCTCGACGGCCTCCGCGCGGTGCCGCTCGGCCTCCGCGCGGGTCCGCTCCAGCGTCTCCTCGGCCTGCCTGCGCAGGGTCGTGGCGCGCTCGATGGCCTCGGTGCGGACCTTCTCGCTGTCCGCCGTGGCGGCCTGGCGCAGCTCGTCCGCGTCCACCTTCGCCTTGGCCAGCAGCTCCTCGGCGGTCCGCGCCGCCTCCTCGATCTGCTGGACGGCCTCGCGCCGGGCCTCGGCGCGGATGCGCTCGCCCTCGGCGACCGCGTCCGAGCGCAGCTGCTCGGCGTCACCGCGCAGCCGGCGGGCCTCCTCCTGGAGCTCGACCGTCTTGGCGCGGTACTCCTTGGTGTCGTCCTTCGCCGTGCCCTTGAGCTGCTCGGCGATGTCGTGCGCCTCGGCGCGCAGCCGGTCGGCCTCGGTCTCCGCCTCGGTGCGGATCCGCTCGGCCTCCTCGGACGCCGCCTTGGTGGTCCTCTTGGCCTCCTCGGACGCCCGGTTCAGCACGTCCTCGGCGGTACGGGCGGCCTTGGCGAGCTGGGAGGCGGTCTCCTCGGCGGTGAGGCTGCGCGCGCTCTCCTCGGCCTCCGCGACGATCGTCTCGGCCTTGCTGCGGGCGTCCGCGACGAGCTGCTCGGCCTCGGACTTGGTGGACTCGGCCTCCTTGGTGGCCTCGCTGACCAGCCGGGCGACCTGCTCCTTCGCCGTCCGCGTGCGCTGCTCGTTGACCGACTCGGCACCGGAGAGCGTCTTGGCCGCGGCTTCCTTGGCCTCGTTGAGGACCTTGTCCGCCTCGGCCTGCGCCTCGCGCAGCGCGGTTTCGGCGGCGCTCATCCGCTGCTCGGCGGCCCGGCTCAGCTCGGTGGCCTGGCGCCGGGCGTTGTCCGACTCGTTCGCCGTGGAGCTGCGCAGCTGCTCGGCGTGGTCGGTGGCCTCCTGGGCCTGCGTCGACGCGGCGTTCAGCAGCCGCTCGGCGTCCGTGCGGGCCCGGCGCAGCAGCGCCTCGGCCTCCGCGCGGGCCGACTCGGCGTCGTTGGTGAGCCGCTGGCGCGCCTCGGCGGCCACGCGCTCGGCCTCCGCGCGGGCCGCGGCCAGCGCCTGCTCGGCCTCGGCACGCGACTCCTCCAGGAGACGGCGGGCCTGAGACTCGGAGCGGGCGCGCAGCTGCTCCGCCCACGCCACGTTCTCGTTGACGTGCGATTCGACGGTCTGCCGCCGTTCGGCCAGCTCCTGGTCGAGCTGCTGGCGACGGGTGACCGCCTCCTGGTGCAGCTCCGCCTGGAGCCGGGCGGCTTGCTCGGCGTGCTCCTGGAGGATGCGCTGTGTCTGCGCCCGGGCCTGGCTGATCTCGCGCTCGGCGTCGATGCGCAGCTGATCGGCCTGCATCTGGGCATTACGGAGCAGCTGCTCGGCCTGATAGCCGATGTCGGCCCCGTCGTAGGCAGGACGGGTCGCCAGACTGCGGCGCGCCTCATGCAGCTTGGCGCGCAGCACCTCGACCTGATAGCCGAGGTCCTCGGCGTGCTGGACGGCCTTCTCCCGCTCGGTCTTCAGCCGCTCCATCTCGGCCTCGAACCGAGAGAGGTGGTCGACGTCAGCCGCCGGCTCTCGCTCCTGGCGTTCGTAGCCCCGCACTGCGCGGTCCCATCCGTCCCCTGGTCGCAAGTAATTCCGAACGAGCACCGTCCATCCGCCGAACGGGGCCCCCGGGGAATGGTGTCAGATCAACGGCGGAGCACGGGCTGCTGCCCCGACGCTCGCCCCCCGAAACCTGGACCCCGGCCCTTGGTCCTGCTCGCCGGAAGGCGTCAGGACCGCGGCCGTCTCCCGCGAAAGGTGACGGCCGCCCCCAACCCTACCGGCCCAGATATACGGAGGTCAGTGCTCAGGTGACTCAACGGCCGCCGAAGTGACCAGTTCTGTCAGGACTCCGTGGCAATCCTTGGGGTGGAGGAAGGTGATCCGGGACCCCATGGACCCGATCCGGGGCTCGTCGTAGAGCACCCGGACGCCCTTGTTCCGGATGTCCGCGGCGTCACCGTCGACGTCCGCGGTGCCGAAGGCGATGTGGTGCACGCCCTCGCCGTTCTTGGCCAGCCACTTCCCGACGGCGGAGTCCTCGCGGGTGGGTTCGAGCAGCTGGAGGTAGGAGGCGCCGCCGTCGGACGTCTCGTTGATCTTGAGCATGGCCTCCCGGACACCCTGCTCCTCGTTGACCTCGGAGTGGAAGACTTCGAAGCCGTACGTCGCACGGTAGAACTCAACAGTCTTGTCGAGGTCGAAACAGGCGATCCCGATGTGGTCGATTCGCGTCAGCATCTAGTCAGTGCAGCGCTCCCGGCGTGGTTACGCAACGTGCGCGCGATCACACTGCGGGCCGGATGACGGGTGGCCTACCGCTCAGTACATTCTCAGTAAACCCTCGTTCACTCCTCGGCTGTGCAAGCCGGTAAGGGGATCGCACCTCATGTCTGGAACGAACAGCAGTACCTCGGTGATCGTCGCGGGCGCCCGAACGCCCATGGGACGGTTGCTGGGCTCGCTGAAGTCCTTCTCCGGGGCCGACCTCGGCGGCTTCGCGATCAAGGCCGCCCTCGACCGTGCGGGCATCGGCGGCGACCAGGTGCAGTACGTGATCATGGGCCAGGTGCTCCAGGCCGGGGCAGGACAGATCCCGGCACGCCAGGCCGCCGTCAAGGCGGGCATCCCGATGAGCGTCCCGGCCCTCACCATCAACAAGGTGTGTCTCTCCGGCCTCGACGCCATCGCCCTCGCGGACCAGCTGATCCGCGCCGGCGAGTTCGACATCGTGGTCGCCGGCGGCCAGGAGTCCATGACGAACGCCCCGCACCTGCTCCCGAAGTCCCGCGAGGGCTACAAGTACGGCGCGATCGAGATGCTCGACGCCATGGCGTACGACGGTCTGACGGACGCCTTCGAGGGCATCGCCATGGGCGAGTCCACGGAGAAGCACAACACCCGTCTCGGGATCCAGCGCCCCGCGCAGGACGAGATCGCCGCCCTCTCCCACCAGCGCGCGGCCGCCGCCCAGAAGAACGGCATCTTCGAGGCGGAGATCACACCCGTCGAGATCCCGCAGCGCAAGGGCGAGCCCGTCGTCTTCAGCAAGGACGAGGGCATCCGCGCCGAGACGACCGCCGAGTCGCTCGGCAAGCTGCGCCCCGCCTTCGCCAAGGACGGCACCATCACCGCCGGCACCTCCTCCCAGATCTCGGACGGCGCCGCCGCCGTGGTCGTGATGAGCAAGGCCAAGGCGCTGGAGCTGGGCCTGGAGTGGATCGCGGAGATCGGCGCGCACGGCAATGTGGCGGGGCCGGACAACTCGCTGCAGTCGCAGCCCTCGAACGCGATCCTGCACGCCCTGAAGAAGGAGGGCCTGGAGGTCGAGGACCTCGACCTGATCGAGATCAACGAGGCCTTCGCGGCGGTCGCGGTCCAGTCAATGAAGGACCTCGGGGTGTCCACGGAAAAGGTGAACGTCAACGGCGGCGCCATCGCCCTCGGCCACCCGATCGGCATGTCCGGCGCGCGGGTCGTCCTGCACCTCGCCCTCGAACTGAAGCGGCGCGGCGGCGGTGTGGGCGCGGCCGCCCTGTGCGGTGGCGGCGGTCAGGGCGACGCGCTGATCGTGCGGGTGGCCAAGGCCTGACCCGCGTTCGACCGACGACCTCTCGTGAACGGAGCTGTGATGCAGGACGTCTCCTCGCTGGTGACCCAGGCCAGAGAAGGACGGCCGCGGGCCGTGGCCCGGCTGATCTCCCTGGTGGAGGGTGCGGCACCGCAGCTCCGTGAGGTCATGGCGGCGCTCGCGCCGCTGACCGGCAACGCGTACGTGGTGGGCCTCACCGGCTCGCCCGGCGTCGGCAAGTCGACCTCGACGTCTGCCCTGGTGACGGCCTACCGGCGCCAGGGCAAGCGGGTCGGTGTGCTGGCCGTCGACCCGTCCTCGCCCTTCTCCGGGGGCGCGCTCCTCGGCGACCGCGTCCGGATGTCCGACCACGCCTCGGACCCGGGCGTCTACATCCGCTCGATGGCGACGCGCGGCCACCTGGGCGGACTGGCCTGGTCGGCCCCCCAGGCCATCCGTGTCCTGGACGCGGCGGGCTGCGACGTGATCCTGGTGGAGACCGTCGGCGTCGGCCAGTCGGAGGTGGAGATCGCCTCCCAGGCCGACACCTCCGTCGTCCTCCTCGCTCCCGGCATGGGCGACGGCATCCAGGCGGCCAAGGCCGGAATCCTGGAGATCGGCGACGTGTACGTCGTCAACAAGGCCGACCGCGACGGCGCCGACGCCACCGCCCGCGAACTCAACCACATGCTCGGCCTCGGTGAGTCCCGGGGCCCGGGGGACTGGCGCCCGCCGATCGTCAAGACGGTGGCCGCGCGCGGCGAGGGCATCGACGAGGTCGTCGAGGCCCTGGAGAAGCACCGGGCGTGGATGGAGGAGCACGGGGTGCTGGCCGAGCGCCGGCTCGCCCGGGCGTCCCAGGAGGTCGAGACGATCGCCGTCACCGCGCTGCGCCGGCGCATCGGCGACCTCCACGGAGACCGCCGCCTGAGCGCCCTCGCGGAGCGCATCGTGGCGGGCGAACTGGACCCCTACCGGGCCGCGGACTCGCTGGTCGAGGGCCTCACGGAGGCCTGAGCCACGCCGAACCCGGCAGCACGCGCCGCGCGCGCCGGCGCGGTGGTGCGTGCTGCGGCGCGATGTCACGCGCTCCGGCGCGGTGTCGCGTGGTGCGGCGTCGTGCCAGGCCGGCCAGCGAGCTCCGGGGCTGACCCCGCGCGGCTCTCTGCCGTCGTACGCGAAGGGCGCCCGTTCCCTCCCGGAACCGGCGCCCGCCCCGCCGGGGCGGGAGCGCCCCGGCCGAGGCCGAGCCGAGCAGCGTCTGGCCGCCGCTGCCATCGCGGCTTCCTGCGGGGTGACGCGCGGGCGGAGCAGCCCGTGCGGGGCCGCAAGCAGCCGGTGCGGGGCGACACCCGCATACGGGTGCGGCCCTCACGGATGCAGGCCAACACCGGCGGGGTGGGCACGGTCCGTCGGTGGCCGCCCCCTGCCGGGCGGGCCGAACCCGTGAGGAGGGCGGCGTCCGCGGGACCACACCCGGAGCACAGGCAGCACCCCCGCGGGCGGGGCGGCGGGCCGGGCGCGCACGATGTACAGCGACTG
>NZ_JBHWVI010000180.1:0-18333 GCF_042737005.1 Streptomyces sp. NPDC060027 | reverse complement strand
GGGCCGTTTTCACGGCCCCGGGCCCCTTCGTGCGGTATGGGCGTGCGAAACGGGGCTTGGGGTCCCAGGTGCTGCTGGCAGGGTCGTCGGCGGGCCAGGGGGTTCCGGTGCCGGGGGTGGTGCGCAGTTCGGCAGCGCGGGCGCGGTCTCGCTGAATCCACTTGTGGACGTCGCGCCCGACCCCCATCCATTCCAATTGGGCAGGCCAAAACGGTCCATCGTGCCTCCCCGGCTGCAACCGGGGGCCTGTCGGGTCTGTCTCCATGGCCATGAGAGCGATGCGAAGGCCAGGATCGACCCCGACCCCGACCCCAGATGCCCGTGAGCTACGGCTGTGGCGGGTCGGCCGGGCCTTGACCGTCAGCTTCGTCACCGCGGTCGTGGTCGCGGGCGGCGTCTTCTACGGCCTGCTGGTGGTGCTGGACTTCCGGGGGATCGACAAGGCCGCGAAGCTCGACGCGAAGACGCTCTTCGACCTGGTGAAGCTCTCCTTCGGCGTGGTCGCCGGGGCCGGTGCGCTCGTCGCCCTGGTCGTCGCCTACCGCCGCCAGCGCGTCGACGAGGCCGGCGCCCACCGCGAAGTCACCCGCCTCCACACCGAGCGGTTCACCGCGGCGGTAGAGCAACTGGGCTCGGACTCCCCGGCTGTCCGACTCGGGGGCGTTCACGCACTAGCCGGACTCGCCGACGACGCCCCCGACGACAACCTGCGCCAGACCTGCATCGACGTCCTCTGCGCCTATCTTCAACTCCCCTTCGCTCCCGACCCCGGCGACGACCCCGCTCACCAAGACGAGCACCACCGTTACCTGGCCTTCCGAAAGGTCCGGCACACGATCCTGCGCCTCATCGGTGACCACTATCGACGCCCCAAGGGAACCCACCGATCTTGGCAGGGGTGCGACCTCGACCTCACCGACGTCACCATCGACGGCTACGTGTCATTCGACGGTGCCACGTTCTCCGACGACGCCAGGGTGTCCTTCGACGGGGCCACGTTCTCCGACGGCATGGTGACATTCGACGGAGCGACGTTCTCCGGCGACGCCAGGGTGTCGTTCAGTAAAGCGACGTTCTCCGGAGGCTATGTGTCCTTCAGGAGGGCGACGTTCTCCGGCGGAATGGTGCACTTCTACGGGGTGAGGGTCCTCGGCTGCAGCGTCGTGACCTTCTGTGCCGCGACGTTCTCCGGCGCCGAGGTGTCGTTCAGGCATGCGCAGTTCTCCGGTGGCCACATGTCCTTTGACCATGCGACGTTCTCCGGCGGCGAGGTGTCCTTCGAAATGGTCACGTTCCGCGACGGCGGGGCGTCCTTCGAGCACGCGCAGTTCTCCGGCAGTGAGGTGTCCTTCAAGGACTCGACGTTCTCCGGGGGCGAGGTGCCCTTCGGCTACGCCGTGTTCCGCGGCGGCAACGTGTTCTTCAATGAGGCGACGATCTCTGCGGGCGTGGTGGAGTTCCGAAGGGCGACGTTTTCCGGCGGCGGGGTGTACTTCCACAATGCGGCGGGCGCGGTCCCCGATGGACTTCTCACTGCCCCTGCCCCTGAAGGAGTCGTCGTCTCCTCTCAGTGGTGACTCCAGCGCCATTGGTGCCGAGGGGGCTCAATCGGTCGTCTTCGCCCCCGCCGGCCGATCCAATGAGAAGAGACGGCGACCAGGCATGTCGGCCAGCCGGTTTCCAATCGAGACACTCCGCAGTTTCGCCTCCGCCTTCCGCCCCCCTGGGGCGGGAGTCTGTTCACTCCGTGCAGGGCAGGGGAGCGAAGGGCCAGAGGAACGCCTCGACACGCGCAGCGGAGGAAGCGGGGGAGAGTACGGGGCTTATGCGACATCGGCTGGCTCCTGGCGCTGGCGGACGACGGCTCGGCGGCCCCGGCTGACCTCGATCAGGCCGTCCTTCTTCAGCCGGGTGAAGGCCCGGTGCGCGGTACCGACCGAGACACCGTGGGCCTGCGCGATGTCGCCGACCGTGGGGACGTCCTCGCCGGGGAGCATCGTGCCGTTCTTGATGGCGTCCGCGAGTTCCTGTGCGATCACTTCCCAGGGAGCGAGCTCACGCGGTGGGGCGGCTTCGGCCTTGATGGTCTTGCCGATGGGGCCCACGGCTGCGTCCGGGCGGGCCTGGACGGCTGCCTCGCACTGGCCGCACAGGGCCTCGGCGCCGTCCTCGGTGACCACGAGCATCGCCCACAGTGATTCGTTGCCGCACTCGCAGAGCAGACGGAGCCCGTTGACGACGGTGGTGACCGGCTGCTCGGCGAGTAGCCCTTCCGGCACCGGCAGTTGCTTGGCGAAGGCAGTGACGGCCTGGCGGTCGGAGGTGGCCAGGAAGGCCGCGTAGTACTTGAGCGTGGTCGCGCCTCCGCTGCCGTGGCCGACGCGGCCGGCGACCGTTCGTACGTCGGCACCGGCGCCCAGGAGCTCGGTCACGTTGTACGCACGGAGGTCCTTCAGGCGGTGGGTGTGGGTCTTCAGCTTCTCCGCGAGGCGGCGGTAGCGCTGGCTGACGCTCGAAGGCACGAGCGGGGCCGAGCTGTCGGCCTCGCCGGAGAACACGAAGGAGTCACGGGCGAGTTCACCGCCGAGCGCCCTGCAGCGTTCCTCGGCGCGGGCCCGGTGGGCGGCCAGGACGGAACGCGTGATTACGTCG
This sequence comes from Streptomyces sp. NPDC060027, assembly GCF_042737005.1. NCBI lineage: Bacteria > Bacillati > Actinomycetota > Actinomycetes > Kitasatosporales > Streptomycetaceae > Streptomyces > Streptomyces sp. NPDC060027. Next base: position 15,681 of record NZ_JBHWVI010000180.1, on the reverse strand, counting down.
ATGGCCTGCTTACGGCGCTGGTGGGTCTTGGTGTCCTTGATCCTGCGACCGTTGTTGGAGTGCTTCACGACGAGTTCGAGGCGGTCGAGGTTGATGTCTGACCAGCGCAGAGCGCACATCTCTCCGCGGCGTGAGCCGGTGACCATCGTCATGAAGAGGAACGTTCCCCAGTCCAGGTCCCGCTGCCAGGCCGTGTTCAGAACCAGGGCCGCCTCTTCGGGAGTGGGCGGGTCGGGGTTCGGCTTGGGTTGGGAGGGCGGCTCGGCGAGGGCCGCCACGTTCGTCGTCACGTATCCCCAGCGCAGGCCGCGGTTGAGTGCCGGGCGCAGGATGAAGTGAATCTTGCGGACGGAGTTCGCGGCGAGCGGCTCGCAGAGGTGCTTCTGCTTCGTCTTGGGGTCGGTCTTGCCGTTGCGCCGGCCTTCGCACTGGTCCTGGCACTGCCGGAGACGGGCGTAGAACAGCTCCAGCATCTCGGCGGTCAGCCTGCCGGCCTTGAGGTCGCCGAAGGTGGGCTTGAGGTAGTTGCGGATGATGCCCTCGGCCCGCTCGTACGACGTCTCGTCGAGCTCGGCGACGCCGAGCCACCGGTCGAGCAGGAAGGACATGGTCACCTGCGTCTTGGGGTGGCGGTTCTCGTCGACCTGGTGGAGGAGCCTGGTGCGGGCCTTCTCCGCCTCGGTCTCCGTCTCGGCCTGCTCGTGGAGGTAGATGTCCTTCTTCGTGAGCGGGTCGCGCCCGGCGTAGACCCGGACCTGGAAGCCGGCCCCGTTGGGGCGGATGCTGCCGCGCTGACGTCGCTTGCTCTTGGTGTTCGCCATGGTTCTGGAACCTATTCATGGTTAATGCCATGGCTACGACAAACAGCGCGCCTACCTCGGAGAGGTAAACGCGCTGGTCAGACACTGTGCCCCCGGCAGGATTCGAACCTGCGACACCCGCTTTAGGAGAGCGGTGCTCTATCCCCTGAGCTACGAAGGCGTGCGGATCGTGTGCGATCCGGTAGCTAGCGTAGCGGATGCGGGATGGAGGCTGGGAAGGTTCCCGTCTGTGCAGGTGGGGCGGGGCTGGGCCGGATGGTCGAGGGGTGAAGGTCGAGGGGCGGGTGTCGGGCCCCGGTCATCTGGTCGGAAGGCTGGAGAGGGCCGGGCGGGTCAGGTGGAGCATGCGGGTCAGCCACTGGTCTCCCGTTTCGCGCGGGGAGTGGGAATGAGGGTGGGAGTGGGGGGCGCGCGGGGGCTGTGGCTGGAGCGGTGGTGGTGTGCTGGTGGGGACGCGGGGGAGGGCCGTGGTGCCCGTGATCATGGACAGCATCAGGGCGGCGGCCGCGCGCACGTCGACCTCGGGCAGCAGCGAGCCGTCGCGGCTCGCCCGGCGCAGGGCCCCGTGCAGCGCGCCGAGCCAGTTGAGGTGACAGTGGAGTGAGGGGTCGTCGGGGGTTCTGATCTCCTGGGTCAGGCGTGCGCCCGCACGGACGACCAGGTCCGTCTCGAGGAGGCCCACGAGGGTGTGGGCCATGGCGGTGGCTATCTCGAAGGCCGGGGTCTCGCGCCGCGTCAGCTCCACGAGCGCGGCGCCCGACGTGACGCAGGCCTCCGCCTGGACTGCCCGGGCGAGATCGGACTTGGCCGCGAAGTGGAAGAACAGGGCGCCCTTGGTGACCTGCGCGCGTTCGCTGATCACGGAGAGCGTGGCGCCTTCGTAACCGGCCTGGTCGAACACGGTGGAGGCCGCTCGGATCAGGTTGCGCCTGGTTCGCTCGGACCTCTCCTGCTTCACCACGACGCGATCACCCGGACGCTCCTTGTCGTTCGGCCGCTGTTTGTCCTGCCGCCAGCGACGCTAGGAACCTGCTTTCGGGTCTGTCAACGGGGCCGGGTCGTACAGATCATCTTCACGCCATCGCGGTAATCCCCCTGAGAGACAGGGTAGTTGCGCGGGCGGATGTGGCCGGAGGCGGACGGGACGGCGGCTCCGGCCATCCGTCTCAGGTCAGCTGCACCAGCCGGAAGCGGCCCGCGATGTGCAGGTCCGCCTCGATGCGGGTCGCCGTCGCGTGGAGTTGGGGCAGTACGTCGCGGACGCACTCCTCGGCCGTACGGCGACTGCTGTGCATGGCGACGTTCAGCGCGGCCACGACGCGTCCGCCGCGGTCGCGCACCGGGACGGCGATGGACCGCAGCCCCTGCTCCAACTCCTCATCGACCATGGCGTATCCGGCCTTCCGGACCCGGCCCAGTTCGGCCCGGAAGCGCTCCGGGTCGGTGATGGTCCGCGGGGTCAACGGGCTCAACTGCTCGGGCAGCGCTGCGGAAAGGCCACCCCAGGGGTCGGCGGAAGGGTCTCCGGAAGGGAGCACGGAACGGGACACGGGCTCTCCGGGGCGTCCGGGGAGTCCGTCCTCCAGTCCCTCCGTCCCGCGGGTCTCCGGCAGGTCGGCCAGGATGACGCGGCCCAGCGAGGTGGCGTACGCGGGCAGCCGGGTGCCGACGGTCACGTTCACGCTCATGATGCGGCGGGTCGAGACCCGCCCGGTGTACTGGATCTCGTCGCCGGTCAGCACCGCGAGCGACACCGAGTCGTGCAGCCGCTGGGAGAGTTCGGTCATGTACGGGGTCGCGATCTCGGGGAGCGAGGTCCGCGAGAGTGGCGGGAAGCCGAGGTTCAGGACGCGCGGGGTGAGCCGGAAGAACCGGTCGTGCGCGCTGACGTATCCGAGGTGTTCCAGCGTGATCAGGGCGCGGCGGGCGGTCGCTCGGGCGAGTCCGGTCGCCTGGGCGACCGCGGTGAGGGTCAGTTCGGCGCGCCCCTCACCGAACGCGGTGATCACGGTCAGTCCCCGGGCCAGCGACTCGATGAACTCCCGCCCCAGTTCGTGCTTGGAGGCGCCGGTCCAGTCGGCGAGCCCGCAGGGCGTGGTGGCGTCCCCGGCGTCGGCCCGCGCGTACCTCTCCGCGGCGAGCGCGCTCCGCTCGGGCGCCGCCTGTGTCGACGCCGCCTGCGTCGACGCCTCCTGTTCTGCCGCCGTCCGCTCCGACGCCATCGGCTCCGGCGTCATCCGCTCCGACGCTCTGCGATCGGACGCCCTCCGCTCCGGTGCCGGCTCCGCTTCCAGCGTCAACACCCGTTCCATCTCGGCCACTGCCATCCGCAGCCGTGGCAGCAGCACGTCCCGCAGGTCGGTGGCGCTGTGCCGGCTCGTGTGGCTCACCACGTTCACCACGCAGGCGATCCGCCCCGCCTCCCTTACGGGCATCGAGACGGCGACCAGCCCGGGCTCGATCAACTGGTCGTCCAACGCCCAGCCGGTCCTGCGTGCTTCGGCCACGCGCTGCTCGAAGTCGTCTCCGACGGTGGGTAGTTGGCCGGCCGGGAACGCCGTGGCCTCCGTCCTCCCGTCGTACGGTCTGCTCCGTGCCGGTACGGCGGGAAAGCCGCGGTCCTCCGGGTCGGTGGCGCGGCGCTCCCGCCAGCGTGTCCACTCCGCCTCGCTCCACTCGGAGGCGAACAGCGCGCCCGGCGCGGTGCGTTCGGCGGGGAGCAGGTCGCCGATGCGGAAGCGCAGGGACATCGCGCGGCGCCGGGTCGCCTGATGGATGAAGCGGATGCCGTCCTGGTCGCCGACGGCGAGGGACACCGATTCGTCGAGTTCGTCGGCGAGCGCGTCCGCGTACGCGTCCAGGAGGCGGGGAAGCCGGAGAGCGGCGAGATAGGCGTTGCCGAGTTCCATCAGACGTGGGGCGAGTATGGCGTCCCGGCCGTCGAGGCGTACGTATCCCATGCGTGCGAGGGTCGCCGTGATCCGGTCGACGGTGGACCGCGCGAGCCCGGTGGCCCGCTCGAGTCCGCTCAGACTGGACGCCCCGTCCGCCTCGGTCAGCCGGCGCAGTACGGCGATCCCGCGGATGAGCGGCATGACCGCCTCGTCGGGCACCTCGGCCCCGGCGGAGATCCCGGCCGAGGTCCCGGAGACGGACACCCCGGACCCGCCCCCCGTCCCGACCCCGGTGGTCGATGCCCCGGTGCCAGGCCCAGGCCCAGGCCCAGTTCCAGGACCAGGCCCTGCGCCCGACCCCGTGCCGGGCCCCGACCTTGTGCCAGGCCCTGTGCCCGACCCCATGGTCGGCCCTGCGTTCGATGACATGGGCTCTCCGTTGCGGCTCTCAGAAGAGTCACCGTGTGGCGGAACTCGGATGAGTCACCGTGTGGCGGATCTCGGATGAGTCACTGTGTGTGGCTGGCTCTCAGATGAGCCACGGTAATGCTTGCCCGGCCGTCGAAGCAGGTCGGCCGCTCCTCGGCCCGCACGCCGATCCGCCGTCCGCACCCCTGCCCGTCCGCCCGTCCGTCCCGTCCGCCCGTCCGTCCCGTCCGCCCGTCCGTCCCGTCCGCCCGTCCGTCCCGTCCGCCCCGTCCGCCTGCTCATCCGGCTGTCAGGCTGCCCCTGCCGCCGGCTGCCCCTGTGCCCGGGTTATCGTCCGGGTGCCCGTCCGGTCGCCCGGCGGTCAGCGGCGCGTCACGTACACCCGATACTTCCCCGCGACGTCCGCCGCCGCGACCCGGACGGTGAGCCCCGCCTTCGGGTCCTTGAAGGTCTCGCCGGGGCCGAAGGGAGCGTCGGAGAGTTCGGCGTGGACGTTGGGGGAACGGGTGCAGCCGCCGCTGTCGCGGTGGGAGTCGTACACCGTGACGGGCCCGTTCCCGGTGTCCACGTCCGCTTCGACCTTGTAGACGAGGATGCCGGGATGGCAGACCGCGGAGTCGTTGCCCGCCCGGGTGCGCAGTTCGAGGACGAACCCGCTCCGGGCGCTGGTGGGTACGACGACCAGTTTCGCGCCGCCGGACCGGGCCAGCGGGGTCAGCGTGTACTCGGTGGTGCCGGGCGCCGCCGCACAGCTCACCTGGGAGGCGTCGAGCCAGCCCAGTTTCCACTTGTGCCAGCCCAGGAGGTCGTTGTCGGCCCCCCAGTCCTCGCTCATGATGTCCCAGTGCCCGACCGCGCCGCCGCCGTCCTGGGTGTAGAGGTCGGGCAGGCCGAAGGTGTGGCCGTTCTCGTGCGGCAGTACGCGGTAGCCCGTGTCGGCGTAGGAGCCGGAGCCGTCGTCCTGGCGGCTGTAGACGAAGGACGCGTTGGCGACCGGGACGCCGTCGGCGACCGGCGCCTCGGTGTTGCCGGCGAAGGTCACCGACAGCACGGTGTCCAGCGCGGAGGGCCCGGCATTGGGTGTGACCAGCACGTTCATGATGTCGTACGAGCGGAAGTCGACCTCGGGATCGGCCGCGGCCACGATGTCCTGGACCAGTTCGCGGTACCCGGGGTCGAAAGGCGCGCCGCGTTCTATGCCGTACTCCTTGAAGGACTTGGGCATCCGCAGCCAGTGCCGGACGGGGGCGTCGGGCCGGTAGTCGAGGCGGCCGTAGGAGGCGGTGCGGAACCATTCCTGCGTCTTCGGGAAGAACTCGTCGTACCGGTCGTGGGCGCTGCCCTTGCCGGGTGCGTCGGAGAAGTCGACCATCAGGGTCAGCGCCCGGACGGTACCGGTGGAGCGGGCGTAACCGGACGCGGTCGGGATGCCTTCGCCCATCTGGATGCCCGACGGGCCGTTGATCATGCAGGGACCGAGCGCCGTGGAGCGGGCCAGCGCGCTGGAGCCCGCCGTGGCCGAGCCCGCCGTCAGGTGCCCGGTGCCGGCGGCGGTGCTGACCGCCATCGTCAGCACGGTCACCGTGGCGAGCGCGGCCACACGGCGCGGGCGTATCCGGCGGGTGGACGGCTGCATGCGGGGGGCCCTTCGCTCCACGGCAGCCGCCGGTCTCCGACTGCACCCTTGCGATCACCCTGAGTCGCCGACGCGCCGGGCGCGCGTTGGATGGGCCCGATCGGGTTTATCTCCGGGAGGACCTGAAACGGCTTCCGGGAGGAGGGCGCAGCGGGCTTCCGATGGCTCCGGGAAGCGAGACGGGAGGCCGGACGGGAGGCGAGCCGATAGCCGGACGGGAGGCCGGACGCAGGCGAGGCGGGGGGTCCGACGGGAGGCCGGACGCAAGGCCAGGCGGGGGCCGGACGGGAGACCGAACGAGGGACCGGGAAGTCCTGCCGAATCTCAGGTCGGGACCGCCGCGGGATTCGCCAGGGATCCAAGGGGCCGGCGGGGTCCGGCAGGGGCCCGCGGGGATCCGACAGGGGCCCACAGGGACCGATAGACATGTGATGCAGGTCACACACTTCTCTCCCGATCGGGGAAATAACCGGGGATCGTTTCCCCGTTTAGTCATACGTCCGAGCGAAACGGGGAGCGAATCCCCGGATCGCACTCAAGCTCAGAGACGCTTCGAGGAGTACGCCGTGGAGACCGCAACCCCCGTGCAGCGCCGAGTGGCCAGGCCGCGTGCCGACGCCCTGCGCAATCGGGAGCGGATCGTCGCCGCCGCCCGCGAGATGTTCGTCGAGTTCGGCGCCGAGGTGCCGTTCGACGAGATCGCCCGCCGGGCAGGTGTCGGCAACGCCACGCTGTATCGCAACTTCCCCGACCGCGACGCCCTCGCCCGCGAGGTCGTCTGCTCGGTCATGGACCGCACCTCGGAGTGGGTCGAGGAGGCGCTGGAAGCGGGGGGCGACGCCTTCGAGTCGCTGAGCGGCTTCGTGCACTTCGCCGCCGACGAGCGGATAGGCGCCCTGTGCCCGATGCTCTCCGAGAACTTCGACCAGAACCATCCCGACCTGGTCGCCGCGCGTGACCGGATCACCGATCTGCTCCAGCAGCTGATGGCCCGCGCCCGCGAGGCCGGACAGCTGCGCCCCGACATCGAGTTGGGCGATCTGATGATCGCCGTCAGCCAGCTCACCAGGCCGCTGCCCGGCACCGCGTGCCAGGGCATCGACCGCTTCGTGCACCGTCATCTGCAGCTGTTCCTGGACGGTATGCGGGCTCCGGCCCGCTCCGAACTGCCCGGAGTGGCCGCCAACCTGGAGGAACTGCGACGAGCGTGACCGATGCGTCAGGTGCCGCGCCCCTGGGCGGATCGACCGACTGGCCGGCCGACTGGCCGACTGATCCATTGGTCGACTGACCCGCTGACCGACTGACCGATCGACGGCCGACCGGCCGACGGGCCGATGGAGCGATCGTTCGATCGGGAACCGATGAGTCCGGCACCGAACGCCAGTCAGATCTCGTAACCCCTGCTCGTACTCATCACTCGCAATTCATCTCGCAACTCATCACTCGTACTCATCAGGCGCGCGGCGCACTCGTCACTCGGGACGAGTCGTACCGAGCCGCTTCCGGCCGTCAGTGCCGACGAGCCGTCCCTTTTCATTGAATTTTTCGCTACGAAGTCCCGGAGTGGGTACCCCCATGTCTGAAACAGGAATCACCAAGGCAGTCCCGGATCCAGCGTCCGACGCGCACAGCAACCGCTGGAAGGCGCTCGTCTTCATCGCGCTGGCCCAGCTGATGGTGGTGCTGGACGCGACGATCGTGAACATCGCGCTGCCTTCCGCCCAGCAGGACCTGGGTATCACGGACGGCAACCGGCAGTGGGTCGTCACGGCCTACGCCCTCGCCTTCGGCGGTCTGCTCCTCTTCGGCGGCCGGATCGCCGACCTGTGGGGCCGCAAGCGGGCGTTCGTCGTGGGTCTGGTCGGCTTCGCCCTGGCCTCCGCCCTCGGCGGCGCGGCCCAGAGCGGCGCGATGATGTTCGGCGCCCGTGCCCTGCAGGGTGTGTTCGGCGCGCTGCTGGCGCCCGCCGCGCTCTCGCTGCTCGCCGTGATGTTCACCGACGCCAAGGAGCGCGCCAAGGCCTTCGGCATCTACGGTGCGATCGCCGGTGGCGGTGGCGCCGTCGGCTTCATCCTCGGCGGTGTCCTCACCGAGTACATGAACTGGCGCTGGACCTTCTTCGTCAACATCCCGTTCGCGATCGCCGCGGCCGCGGGCGCGTACTTCGTCATCCGTGAGCCGAAGGGCGGGCGCAACCGTTCGCCGCTCGACATCCCGGGTGTCGTCCTGTCCACCCTCGGTCTGGTCTCCCTCGTCTACGGCTTCACCCGCGCCGAGTCCGACGGCTGGGGCGACTCCATGACGGTCGGCCTGTTCGTGGCCTCCGCCCTGCTGCTGGCCGCGTTCGTCTTCACCGAGTCCAAGGTCAAGGCCCCGCTGCTGCCCCTGCGCGTCATTACCGAGCGCAACCGCGGTGGCGTCTACCTCTCGCTCGGTCTCGCGATCATCGCGATGTTCGGCACCTTCCTCTTCCTCACCTACTACCTGCAGATCGTGAAGGGCTACTCGCCGATCTCGACCGGCTTCGCCTTCCTGCCGATGATCGCGGGCATGATCACGGGCTCCACGCAGATCGGTGCCCGTCTGATGACCCGGGTCGCGCCGCGGCTGCTGATGGGCCCCGGCTTCCTGGTCGCCGCGCTCGGCATGCTGCTCCTGGCGCAGCTGGAGATCGGTTCGTCGTACGTCTCCCTGGTGATGCCGGCGATGCTGCTGCTCGGCCTCGGCATGGGTACGGCGTTCATGCCCGCCATGTCGCTGGCCACGCACGGGATCGAGCCGCGTGACGCCGGTGTCGCCTCCGCGATGGTGAACACCTCGCAGCAGGTCGGCGGCGCGATCGGTACGGCCCTGCTGAACACGATCGCCGCCTCCGCGACCACCGTCTACATCAAGGACCACATCGGCGACGCCACCTCCGCGTCGCAGCGTCAGCTGGTCCAGGCGGAGGGCATGGTGCACGGCTACAGCAACGCGATCTGGTTCGCCGTCGGCATCCTCGTGGTCGCCGCGGGAATCGCCTTCACCTTCATCAACACCGGCCGTCCGGACGCCACCGCGGTCTCCGGTTCGACCACGGGCGAAGGCGCCGAGGACGAGCTGAAGGTGCCGGTCATCGCCCACTGACGGCCCTTGGGTACCCCGGGTACTTCGCCTACGGCGCGCACGTCGCGTACGGGCGGGGGTGGGGACGCCTCGCCCGTACGACTCCCAGGGACTGCCCCGGCTCCGAACACGACGGAGCCGGGGCAGTCCCCTGTCCGGACCCGGCGGACGAACTCGCGTGTTCCGGCAGCCACCCGGCAGGGACGCGCGCCACGGCGTGGCCGGGGGAAGTGGTGCACGGCGACCGGGGAAGTGGTGCACGGCGACCGGGGGAGGGTGCGCGGCGACCGGGAGAGTTCTCGCACGGTCAGGAGCCTGGCCGGGAGAGCCCTAGCGCAACCAGGGCAGGTCGGCGCCCGCTTCCTTCGGCTGGAGTCCCTCGGCGATAATCCGCATGGCCTCGCCGAAGGCCTTCTGCTGGTCCGGACCGAGCCGGTCGAACAGGGCCTGGCGTACGGCGGCCACGTGACCCGGCGCCGTACGCCGCAGCACGTCGTAGCCGTCGTCGGTCAGGACCGCGAACTGCCCCCGCTTGTCGGACGGGCAGTCCTCACGGCGTACCCAGCCGCTCTTCTCCAGGCGCGCGACCGCGTGCGAGAGCCGGGAACGGGTGATCTTCGCGTTCATGGCCAGCTCGGTCATCCGCAGCCGCCGGCGCGGTGCCTCGGCCAGCTGCACCAGCAGGCCGTAGTAGATGTGCGGCATGCCCGCGTCGCGCTGGAGCTGACGGTCGAGATGGTCCTCCAGGAGGGTCGTGGCGTGCATGTACGCGCGCCAGATGCGCTGTTCCTCGTCGGTGAGCCAGCGCGGCTCTTCAGCGGGAGCGGGTGCCGTGTTCATGTGCTCCACTGTACGAGCCCCTCCTTGAAACTTAAACAAACCCGGCGTAGCCTCGGTAAAGAACTTGAGACTTTAAGCAACTGCTTCAAGTATCAAGCACCGCGCCGTACGATTGAACCCTCTGGAGGGAGCCGCCATGTCCGCCGCCACCGAGGAGCGTCCCGCACCGGAGCGCATGCCCGCCCTCTATCTCAGTCATGGTGCCCCGCCGCTCGCCGACGACCCGGTCTGGCCCGGCCAGCTCGCCGCCTGGTCGGCCGACCTGCCCCGCCCCAAGGCGATCCTCATGGTGTCCGCCCACTGGGAGGAGGCCCCGCTCGCCCTCGGCGCGATCGAGACGGTCCCCCTCGTGTACGACTTCTGGGGCTTCCCCGAGCACTACTACCAGGTCACGTACGCCGCCCCCGGCGCCCCGCTGCTCGCCGAGTCCGTACGGAAGCTGTTGCGCGCCCCCGGTACGCCGGTGCAGGACATCCCGGACCGCGGACTCGACCACGGCGCGTACGTCCCGCTGAAGGAGATGTTCCCCGAGGCCGACATCCCGGTGCTGCAGATCTCCATGCCGACGCTCGACCCGGTCCGGTTGTTCGAGATCGGCCGCAGGCTGGCGCCGCTGCGTGACGAGGGTGTGCTGATCGTCGGCTCCGGTTTCTTCACCCACAATCTCGCGGCCCTGCGGCACACGGGCGGGGGAGTCCCCACCTGGTCGAGCGAGTTCGACGACTGGGGGCACCGCGCGCTGGAGGCCGGTGACGTGGACGCGCTGCTCGACTTCGAGCGCAAGTCCCCGGCGGGCCGCCTGGCCCACCCGCGCACGGAACACTTCGCCCCGCTCTTCGTGACCATGGGCGCGGCGGACGCCGCCGGAGAACTGGACGGGCAGCGGTCCGTGATCGACGGATTCTGGCTGGGAATGGCGAAGCGGTCGGTGCAGTTCGGCTGAGTGCCGTTGGTCGTTGGTCGTTGGTCGTGGGCTGTGGGCTGTGGGCTGTGGGCTGTGGGCCCGGGTCCGGCGGTCCTGGTCCGGGGCGGCGGGCGGCACTGCCTGGAGGACTGCCTAGAGGGTGAGTTCCTTCTCGTACCAGGCGACGTCCCAGTAGCGGCCGAACTTGCGGCCGACCTCCCGGTAGGTGCCGACATGATGGAACCCGAAGCGTTCGTGCAGCCGCACGGACGCTTCGTTGGGAGGCACGATGCCCGCGTAGGCCCGGTGCAGGTCCTCGGTGGCGAGCGCCGCGAAGAGAGCTTCGTAGAGGAGCGTGCCGACGCCGCGGCCCGCGGCGTCCGGAGCGAGGTAGGCGGTGACCTCGACGGAGGTCGAGTAGGCGGGTTTCACGCGAAAGGCGCTGGAAGTGGCGTACCCGAGAATCGCCTGTGAGTCCGCGTCCGTGGCAACCATCAGGCGGTGCGGTCCGTCTTCAGGGTGGGAGAGCAGCCACGAGCGTCGCTCGTCCGGCGTGAAGACGGCGGTGTCAAAGGTGACGGGCGTCTCACGCACGTAGTGGTTGTAGATGTCGGTGAGGGCGCCGAGATCGGCTGCGACCCCCGGCCTGACCTGCACATCTGTACGTTCCGACGACATCCGCCCTCCCATGTGGTGCGACAGGGTACTGCATGATCAGAAAAATCGAGGTACGGGTTGGGAATTCTGTCCTGATTCCAGTCGTTGTTTCCATCAGATGCCGGGCACCCGGGAGGGTGAGCCCGATGTCCAGGTCCACCCGCAAGCCCACCATCGCAAGGGAGCACGCATGGCAACCCGTGCCGTCGCCCGTCGTAAGTCCGCCACCGGCGGGACCGCCGACGCGGCACGCAGTGTTCGCGCCGGAGGCGGCGAGATCGCCGATCGCGACCTGGTCGGCATGTACCTCGACGAGATCGCGCGTACGCCGCTGCTCGACGCCGCCAAGGAAGTCGAGCTGTCCCAGGTCATCGAGGCGGGTGTGTTCGCGCGGCAGATCCTCGACGGCGAGGCGGAGGCCAAGGCGGACGCCTCTCGTGAGGAGCTGGAGGCGCTGGTCGCCGACGGCGAGCGCGCGAAGGACGTCTTCATCCGCTCGAACCTCCGGCTGGTCGTGGCCGTGGCGCGTCGTTACCCGCGCAGCGGCCTGCCCCTGCTCGACCTGATCCAGGAGGGGAACGCCGGCCTGGTGCGCGCGGTCGAGAAGTTCGACTACCGCAAGGGCTTCAAGTTCTCGACGTACGCCACCTGGTGGATCCGACAGGCCATCACCCGTTCTATCGCCGACCAGTCGCGCACGATCCGCCTCCCCGTCCATCTGGTCGAGGAACTGGGCCGGATCCGTCGCGTGCAGCGCGAGTTCAACCGTGAGAACGGGCGGGAGCCCGAGCACACGGAGATCGCCGCCGAGCTCGGTTCGACGCCGGAGCGCGTGGGCGACGTCCTGGACTGGGCCCGCGACCCGGTCTCGCTGAACATGGCGGTGGACGACGAGGGCGAGACCCAGTTCGGTGACCTGCTGGAGGACACCTCGGCCGTGTCGCCCGAGCAGTCGGTGCTCACGCTGCTGCGCAGCGAGGAGCTGGACGACCTGATAGGCCACCTCGACCAGCGCACCGCCTCCATCATCAAGATGCGGTACGGCATCGAGGACGGCCGGGAGCGGACGCTCACGGAGGTCGGCAAGGAGCACGGTCTGACGCGCGAGCGCATCCGCCAGATCGAGAAGCACGCCCTGCTGGAGCTGAAGAAGCTGGCGCGCGACACCGGATTCGACGCGGCGGCGTAGCGGCGCCGGGGTGCGACACGCGTACGGGGCGAGTCGGGTGAGTGAGATGCGTGGGCCGTTCGGGTTGACTCGTCGAGGGGGCGCGAGACCCGCCTTGCCCGGTTCGCGCACGGGCACCCGCGCCACGTTGGCCACAAGTCGACCAGACATGGCCATGTAAGGCCGCTTCAACCTGCTGGGCTCTGGGAACAAGACTTCCGGGCCCACGCTTCAGAGTCCCGACCCGGCGGACGCGAGCCGCCCCCACGAACCGAGTCCCGACGCACACCCCCCCCCGCGCCGGGACTCTCCCAGAGCCGAGCTTCGGCGCCTCCCCCCCTGGCGCCGAAGCTCGGTTCCATTTCTGGCCTGGGGTTCGAGCCGAGGGCCGGCAGTGGAGAGAGCGCGGGGCGCGCGCGGTGGGGTTTTGGGCAGGACGTTGACGGGCCACCCCGAACCTGAACCCCGGGGTGACCCGGACGGCAGATTCTGCCACAGCGACATAACCTGCCGTACCTGAGCGGCCTCGGGGCGTCACCGGCACCGCGGCTTCCCATCCGCCGCGGCCTGCCGTCAGCGCGCTGACCCACTCCCGGCCCGGCTCAGCCGCGCCCCCAACTCCCTTATGTGATCAACCAGTTCCCTCGGCTCTTGTACGGTGAACTCGCAGTCGACCATCGCGATCCGCGCCGCCAGCCATTCCACCGAGTCACTGGCGGAGGCGCGCAGGCGGCAGCTGCGCTCGTCGATCGGCTCGGGCGACCCGATCCACGCGGGCACGCGCGCCGCGACGAAGTCGGCCGGTGCGGCGAAGGTGACCTCGAACGCGTACGTCTCCTGACGCCGGTACATCGACTGCCGCAGGTATTCGGCGGCGTTCCCTGTCGGCAGCTCGCGGGGTGCGAAGCGGGCCCCCGTCGCGAAGGGCTCGGTCACCCGGTCGACGCGGAACGTCCGCCAGTCCTCGCGGTCGAGGTCGTACGCGACGAGGTACCAGCGGCGGCCGGTGGAGACCAGCCGGTACGGTTCGGTCAGCCGCCGCGACGGCGTCCCGTCCCCGGAGCGGTACGCGAACCGCAGCCGCTCCTGTCCCGCGACGCTGGACGCCATCACGGTCAGCGTCTCGGGTGCGATGCTCGCCCCGTCTCCGCTGGTCAGGGGGGTGGTGGCGGCCTGGAGTGTGGACACGCGGTGCCGCAGCCGGGCCGGCAGCACCTGCTCCAGCTTGGCGAGGGCCCGTACGGAGGCCTCGTCCACGCCCGCGACGGCGTGCCCGGCGCCGGCCCGCAGGCCCACCGCGATCGCCACGGCCTCCTCGTCGTCGAGCACGAGCGGCGGCATCGCCTTGCCCGCCACCAGCCGGTAACCGCCGACCGCGCCCTTGGTCGCCTGCACGGGATAGCCCAGCTCGCGCAGCCGGTCGATGTCGCGGCGGACCGTGCGACGGGACACTCCCAGGCGCTCGGACAGCTCGCCGCCGGGCCATTCGCGGGGCGTCTGGAGGAGGGAGAGGAGCTGGAGCAGCCTGGCCGGTGTGTCGGTCGTCATGTTTTCCAGGGTGCCGCATAACTAGGACATGATCTGGCCTAATCAGGCCGTAGCTTTACCGTATGACTTCCACCGACACCTCTGAGACAGCTCTCAGCAGCCCGGCACCCGGCGCCGCGGCCGACCGACGGCGCTGGTTCGCCCTCGCCATCGTGATGACCGCGGCCTTCATGGACCTGGTCGACGTCACGATCGTGAACATCGCGATCCCGTCGATCCAGCGGGACGCGGGCGCCACGTTCGGCCAGATCCAGTGGATCACCGCGGGCTACGCGCTGGCCTTCGCCGCGGGACTCATCACCGGTGGGCGGCTCGGCGACATCCACGGCCGCAAGCGGCTCTTCCTCCTCGGCATAACCGGCTTCACGATCGCGTCGGCGCTGTGCGGCTTCGCGGTGAACCCGGAGATGCTGGTCGCCTCGCGCATCCTGCAGGGCGCCATGGCCGCGATGATGGTGCCGCAGGTGCTGTCGATCGTGCACGCCACCTTCCCGGCGCACGAGCGGGGCAAGGTCTTCGGCCTCTTCGGCGCGATCGTCGGCCTGGGCGCGGTCTCGGGTCCGCTCCTCGGCGCACTGCTCACCGAGTGGAACCTCTTCGGCCTGGAGTGGCGGCCGATCTTCCTCATCAACCTGCCGGTCGGCGTCGTCGCGCTGATCCTGGGCCGCCGTTTCATCACCGAGTCCAAGGCCCCGCGGGCCCTCAAGCTCGACATCGTCGGCGTCGCCCTCGTCACGCTCGGCCTGCTGATGCTGCTCTACCCGCTGACCCGCGGCCGCGAGCTGGACTGGCCGCTGTGGGGGTACGTGTGCATGGCCGGCTCCCTCGTCGTCTTCGGGGCGCTGGTGGCGTACGAGAAGCGGAAGTCGGCGCGGGACGGTTCGCCGCTGGTCGAGCTGTCGCTGTTCAAGGTGAAGAGCTTCGCGGCGGGCATCGCCGTGCAGACCGTCTTCGGTATCGCACTCGGCATCTTCTTCCTGGTCTGGACGCTGTACATGCAGACCGGGCTGGGCTGGAGCGCGCTGCGGGCGGGGCTCACCGGAGTGCCGTTCTCGATCGCGGTCTCGGCCGCGGCGGGCATGTCCGTGCAGCTGCTGGTCCCGCGCTTCGGACGCAAGGTGCTTCAGGCGGGCGCCCTGCTCATGGCGCTCGGAGTCCTGCTCTACATCTGGGAGTCCGACCGGTACGGCATGTCCATCGCCTCCTGGCAGATGGCCCTTCCGCTGGTGGTCATGGGCGCGGGCATGGGCTTCATCGTCGCCCCGCTGACGGACGCGGTGCTCTCGGAGGTCCCGCGTGAGCACGCGGGCTCGGCGTCGGGCCTGATCAACACCGTGCAGCAGATGGGCAACGCGCTCGGCCTCGGCCTGGTCTCGGTCGTCTTCTTCGGCGAGATCGGCGACGACCTGACCCTCGGCCAGGTGGGCCCGGCCTTCGTGAACGCCTTCCAGCACGCGCTGGGCTGGGTCGCCGTGGTGATGGCCGTCATCTTCCTGGTGATGTTCGCGCTGCCGAAGCGGCCGGCCCAGCATGTGGAGGGGGCGGAGGACGAGACGGTCGCCCAGGACCAGGTCCAGGACCGGAAGGCGGAACTCGTCGGCTGAGTCCCGTCCAGGTCCGCCACCACCGGTGCGACGTGGAAGTCCGAGCCCGAAGGGGCCCCGGCACCTCAGGTG
>NZ_JBHWVI010000179.1:0-18354 GCF_042737005.1 Streptomyces sp. NPDC060027 | reverse complement strand
CTCCGGGGCCCCATACCTGTGTGCACTCGGCAGGATGCGATCCAGCAGCCCGCTGATGGCGACCGGGCCGTTTCGGTCGACCGGGTTCACGGCAGGCTGGCTTCTGCGGCAGCATGGATGCCGCCAGTGCCGTCGGTCGTGCCCGGCGCATGCGCCGGGAGGCGTCGTACGGCCGGGACGCAGAGCAGCGCGAGGGCGGCGGGGACCGCGAGCACTGTCATCGCGTAGAGGGTGGGGCGCACGCCGAGAGAGTCGGACACCGGGCCGGCCAGCACAAGCCCCAGGGGCATGAGTCCGGCCGACAGCAGGTAGTCGTATGAGCTCACGCGGGACAGGGCGGCTTCGGGCACGTGTGTCTGCAGCGCGGTCTCCCACAGCACGAAGAAGAGGGAGACACCGACACCGGTGATCCCTTCGAGGACCGTGATCAAGGCGAGTGAGGTGCCGGATCCGATGATGACCGCCTGGCAGGAGGCCACGGCGAGTCCCGCGGCGCCGAGGGCCATGGGGCGCGGGACCTTCAGCCGGTAGGCGCATACGTCTCCGACGATGGAGCCGATACCGAAGCCCGCGGTCACGGTCGACCAGCTTGCCGCACCGCCCCACTCCTGTTCGGCCAGGACAGGCCCCAGCACGAACACCGACGGCAGCACGACAACGTGATAGACCGCCATGGCGGCCATGCCCGACCACACCCACGTCCGGCTGCGCACCTGCACCCAACCGGCGCGCAACTCCTTCAGGAACGTCCCCCCGGCGAGGGGCTCCGCTGTCTCGGGTGCCGTGCCGCGAGGTTTCAGTCGGGCCAGGAACGCGGCGCTGGCCGCGAAGGTCAATGCGTCCAGGGCCAGAGCGCCGCCGGGGCCGAGCAACGCGACCACGCCGCCGGCCAGGGCCGGACCGAGTACCAGCGCGGACGACTGGGTGAACCCCCGCAGGGCATTCGCCTCCCGCAACCGGTCAGGTCCGACGACCAGCGGCAACAGTCCTGTGGAAGCGGGCATGAAGAACGCGTCGGCCGTGCCGAACACCATCATGAGCAGTACGAGATGCGGAATCCTGGCAGCACCGGTGATCAGCAGGACGGCGATGAGCCCCTGCACAGCGCATCGCACGACATCAGAGATCAGCATGACGCGGTGCCGCTTGAAACGGTCCGCCCAGACACCACCGACCAGGGCGAACAGCAGCATGGGAATCAGCCCGGAGGCCGCTACCAGCCCGACATCGGAAGCGGACCCGCCGATGGAGAGCACGGCGAAGGGGACGGCTACGAACGAAACACGGTCGCCCAGCACCGACAGCGACTGTCCGATGAACAGGCGGGCGAACTGCGGCTCATCGCGCAGCACGCCAGGAATCAAGAACTTCACGTGGTGGCCGATCAGGGGCAGGAGGACAGGTGCGAAACGCCCGATGGTAAGGCGGCCGGTCCCGGCCAGGCACCTGAATTTCTCCAGGTCGCGGCCTGTTCCAGGGATTCCCGCAGGGCGCACGCAGGTGCGGACTGTGCACCGCCCCGCGATGAACGACCAGGACCCGTGGCAGCTCACCGTACCCGCGGCCCGCACCCGCCGACGCCGCGCAGGCCGGTTAGCCCCCTCGGCGAGATCCTCGGTCCAGCACTCGCATCAGCGGCCACGCTGCGGCCTGCGCACGACCAACCCGATCGAGTCGACGTACTGAGGGTTCTGAAACGATCGCAGCGTGACAAGACACCGCGATACCGGCGCAACACCCGACCGACGACTGAACGAGCCCCACCGCTTGGACCTGGCCGACCCGGACACCCTGCGCCAGTTGTGTTAACTCCAGCGCGCTGCCTACGCCGTGGAGGCCGCACTCATCGGATTCGACGGCATCCCGCCCCTGCACGAAACCCTCCAAGAGTTGCGCGGCTGCACCGAGACCTTCCTCGGTGTCGCGGACGAGACCGGCTTGGCCGGAGCAGTGTCCTGGACCCGGCTGGACGACGGCACCTTGGATATCTGCCGACTCGTGGTTCATCCCCGCGCGCACCGCCGCGGCATCGCTACAGCGTTGCTCGACCGTCTCGATGCCATGGAATCCGCAGACCTGACCCTGGTCTCCACCGGAACGGCCAACCACCCCGCGCTCGCCCTCTACGAGAGACGCGGATTCACGCCCACCGGCAGACGTCGGATTGCGCCGGGCGTGACCGTCACGCTGCTGGAGCGAAAGACCGGTGCGCCACCCAACGTGCGGCCCGTCCACAAGTCTTGACAACTACTCGACATCGTTCCTGTGATCGGCACGTCCGTGGAAGTGGCCAGCCTCGCCGAGGGGCTACGCAACCGGTTGGTGACCGTGACCGACGGGCACCGTGGACCGGAGGTCCTCCCCTTTGCGTCGGCCGAATCCCCCCGCCGGAAGCCGCCCCTGCGTACCGCCTTGTATCGAGTGTTTGACACAAGATTCCGTCCAGGGCATCTTGTACCCACCGCTTGATACAAGATTATCCGGGGGATCTCCATATGCTCGACA
The DNA here is from genome assembly GCF_042737005.1 of Streptomyces sp. NPDC060027. Classification (NCBI taxonomy): domain Bacteria; kingdom Bacillati; phylum Actinomycetota; class Actinomycetes; order Kitasatosporales; family Streptomycetaceae; genus Streptomyces; species Streptomyces sp. NPDC060027. The sequence continues at coordinate 15,849 of NZ_JBHWVI010000179.1, read as the reverse complement.
TCGATGCGCTCCAATCCCGGCTCCTCGACCACGCCGACCACTACGCCCGCTGGTCCGGCCTGGCCATCGGCATCGTGGCCGCACAGCACTTGGTCACCATGGACAGCGGCGACATCACGATGCCCCTCGTGTTCGCCATCACCGCCTTCGGCCTGTGCGCGGTGGGAGGTGTCCTGCTCGGCGACGCCCTGACCCTGCGTCCCCAGGCAGCGGTACGCACCGCGAGTCTCGCCCCGCGCCTGATACGGGACCAAGTGCCGCCCCGTATGGCACCTCTGCTCCTTCTGCAGGCGGCGTCCCTCGTCACCCTGCTGCTGATCGGTGCGGTCACGGCCTCCTCCGACTTCGACCGGACCGGCAGAGCGGGGCGTGTCGTCAACGTCACCTGCGAAGGGATGCCCACCTCCCTCGGGCCCTGGCCCGGCCTGCACTACAGCGGCCCGATGTTCGCCGCCCTAGCGGTCGGAACCCCCGTCTGTGTCTGGGCGCTTCGCCGCATCGCCCACGGCCCGGGCGACGACCGGCAGCGCCGCGACCGCGCGTGGGCGATCACCGGAGCCTGGGGGCTGCTGGTGTCGAGCCAGGTGCTGCTCGTCGTGTTGATGGTCCTCGTCGCACTCACGGACAAGGCCTGCGCCGGCCCGCTGGGCGCCGCCACCATCGTGGCGATCTGCCCCCTGGGCCTGCTGGCCATGTTCACCTTCGGATGGTCCCTGGTCACCGTGGTGGCACCCCGGGCGGTCGACGACGAGGCAGCCGACGATAGGACGTTCGACGATGAGTGACTCCGCCGTCCGCGTCGACACCACCAGCCAGGTACCGCCGTACGAGCAGATCCGCGCCCAGCTGGCCGCGCTGATCCGCACCGGCCGGCTGGCCGAGGGCGAGCGACTGCCGACCGTGCGCCAGCTCGCCGCCGACCTCGGTCTGGCGCCGGGCACCGTGGCCCGCGCCTACCGCGAGCTGGAGATGGCCGACCTGATCCGCACCCGTCGTGGCGCGGGCACCCGGGTGGCGGCCCTCCCGTCCGATGCGCACGCGCACGACGCCGACCAACTCGCGACTCTGGTACGGGACTTCACGTCCGCCGCCCGAGCGCTCGGTGCCGACACCGAGGACATCCTGACCGCCGTCCGTGACGCCTTGGACCCGGGGCCCGCCTTTTCCCCGGACACCGTCGACAGCGGAGCGGGTGGCCCCGACAGGCCAGGCGCCTTCATCGGCGATGGCGACCCGAGCGACCACGGCTTTCGTACGTGATCGTCACCCCGGATCCAGATGTCCACACAGTCCGGTACCGACCGGAACCGATGGAAGTGCTGGGTCCCACCGTGGAATTCAGCGCTTCCGCGAAGGGCTTGTGCCAGGCGGTATTTCATGACCTCTTCCCAAGGTCCGTACGGTCGGTTTCATGGAGTGGAATTTTCGGACGGCCGAAATGCTCGCGGCTGCCTTGCGCGCCGGTGAAGTGACCTCGGCGGAACTGACCGACGCGGCGATCGCCCGCATAGAGCGGGACGACAAGGCGGTGAACACGATCTGCGTTCCGGACTTCGACCGTGCACGGGCCGCCGCGCGCGGCGCCGACCGGGCGCGCGCCCGCGGTGAGGACCGGCCGCTGCTCGGCATTCCGGTGACGGTCAAAGAGTCCTACAACATCGCCGGGCTGCCCACGACTTGGGGCATGCCTCAACACCGGAACCACCTACCGGCCGAGGACGCGGTGCAGGTGTGGCGGCTCAAGGCCGCAGGCGCGGTAGTGCTCGGAAAGACCAATGTGCCCCTGGGGCTGCAAGATGTGCAGACCTTCAACGAGATCTACGGAACCACCAACAACCCGTGGGATCACGCTCGCACGCCGGGTGGATCCTCCGGCGGATCGGCGGCGGCCCTGGCGTCCGGATTCGGCGCACTGTCCATCGGCTCCGACATCGGTGGTTCGTTGCGCACCCCCGCCCATTTCTGCGGTGTCTACGCACACAAGCCGACGCTCGGGCTGGCGGCGATCCGCGGTATGGTCCCGCCGCCCGCGCCGGCACTTCCGGCCACCCCTGACCTCGCCGTCGTCGGCCCGATGGCGCGCACTGCCCGCGACCTCACGCTCCTGCTCGACGTCATGGCCGGACCGGACCCGCTGACGCTGGGTGTGGCCCACAGCTTGAAGCTGCCGCCCACGCGCCACGAGCGGCTCCGCGACTTCCGGGTCCTGGTCCTCGACACGCATCCGCTCATTCCGACCGGGTCCGCCGTGCGGGCGGGCGTGAACCGGGTGGCCGAGGCGCTTGTCGACGAGGGCGCCCGCGTCGAACGGCACAGTCCGCTGCTCCCCGATCTGACCGAAGCCGCGATGATCTACACGCAGTTGCTCTTCTCGAGCTCCGTCGCACGCTTTCCCGTCGAAGAGTACGAGCGGCTGCGGACCCGAGCCGCCGGACTGAGCGCGGACGACCGGAGTCTCGATGCGGCGCGGTTGCGCGGCATGGTGTTCAGTCACCGCGACTGGATCGAGGCGAACAGCCGTCGCGAGGTCCACCGCCACGGCTGGCGGCGGCTCTTCGCCGAGTTCGACGCCGTGGTGTGTCCCATCACTCCCACGCCCGCGTTCCCGCACGATCACCACCCCGATCTGCTGGAACGCCGGATCGACATCGACGGCGTCGAGTACCCGTACCTCGACCAGCTCGTCTGGGCCGGGCTGGCCACCATGCCCGGCCTACCCGCCACCGCCGTACCGACGGGCAGGTCCCCCGAGGGTCTGCCGGTGGGAGTGCAGCTCATCGGTCCGATGTTCGAGGACCGCACTCCACTGAGGCTGGCCGAGTTGCTAGAGCAGAAGATCGGCGGCTTCCAGGTACCGAGGTAGGGCGTACCCCGGTGTCCGGCGAGGAGGAGGCGCGGATCATCCGGCCGGCACGGCTCGCTGCCGGTCAGTCGATCAGGACCCCCGGGTTGAGGACGTGATGGGGGTCCAGGGCGTCCTTGGCCGCGCGCAGCGCGAGCGCGAAGGGCGCCGGGCGCTGGAGGTCGTAGGCGGGACGGTGGTCGCGGCCGACGGCGTGATGGTGGGTGATGGTTGCCTCGTAGCGGTGCAGGACTTCGCCGGCGGCGGCCTTGATGTCGTCCCAGATCTGCACCTCCTCGCCGGGGCGGCCGGCCACGGCCACGGTGAAGTAGGGGGCGGCACCGTCGGGGTAGACGTGGGTCAGGCGGCAGTTGATGGTGGCCGGGTGTCCGGTGGCCTTCAGGGCGGCGGCGCCGACCTGGGTGCGAACGGCGTCGATCAGGGCGGGAATCCTGTCCCAGGTGGCGGCGGTCTCGAAGGTCTCGACGACGGCGCCCATGCGGGCCAAGCCATCACGGAGGTAGGGCATGCGCAGGAACGCCGAACGCCAGCTGCTCACGGCCGTGTCGGCGTTGCGGCCTCCCGTCGGTGCCTCGCCGCGGCCGCCGTGGGCGCGGGCCAGGTCCAGGGCGCTCGTGAGACGGTCGGCGACGCCGGTGGTGGCGGACTCGAAGCCAAGGATCAGGACGGCGGAGCCATCGTGCGAGGCGCCGGACAGCAGGGCCTCGCCGGGATCCAGCAAGCGGCAGTTCGCTGGGGCGAGGTCGCTCTGGGCGATGGCACGCACCGCGTTCAGTGCCTGCTGGAAGTCGGCGAAGGCCACGGATGTCGAGGCCTTGTGCAGCGGGCGCTCCTGCAGGCGCATCCACGCCTCGGTGATGACACCGAGCACGCCCTCGGAGCCGAGGAACAGGCGGTCGGGCGACGGTCCGGCGCCGGACGCGGGCAGGCGCCAGGACGTGCTGATGCCGGCAGGCGTGACGACGCGCAGGGACTGCACGTAGTCGTCGATGTGGGTGCGGCCGGTGGCGTAGTGGCCTCCGGCCCGGGTGGCCAGCCAGCCGCCGAGGGTGGAGAACTCGAAGCTTTGCGGGAAATGACGCAAGGTGAGGCCGTGGGACCGCAATTGGTCTTCCAGCACGGGACCGAGCGCACCGGCCTGGATGCGGGCCGAACGGCTGACGGCGTCGATCTCCAGGACCCGGTCCATCGAGGTCAGGTCCAGCGACAGCACGGCACGGTGCGCGACTCCGCGATACTCCACGCCGCCGACCACCGAGGTTCCGCCGCCGAAGGGGATGACGGCCACGCCCTGCCCGCCGGCCCAGTCCAGCAGGTCGGCCACCTCCCGGCCGTCGGTCGGGCGGGCGACCAGGTCGGGGATCCGGCCCGGCCGGCCGCGCAGGGCCCGAATGACGTCCCGGTAGGCCTTGCCCATGGCGTGGGCGGCGCGCACGTCGGGATCGGCGGTGACCAGGTGCGCCAGAGCGTCCGGGGGAGTAGCCCTGGGGCGGGAGATGTTCAGGTCGGCGACCCGGGGGATCGGCAGCGGGCGGGGCAGCGTTCCCGGCAGCAGCGCCCCCAGGGCGGCGCACTCGGCATCGGCGGGGTGGGAGTCGGCGTAGCCCCAGCCCCACCAGGAGCGGGTGCGGGAGGTGCCGGGGTCGGACGGGGCGACAGGCATACGTGTGCTCCCAGCGGGTCCATTGAATTTACCCAACGGAAAATTACCCTAGGGTAATATCGAGGGCATGACAACGTCTTCCTCCAGGGCCGGCACCAAGGGCGTGCCCAGGGCCGCGCGCGAACGACAGGTCCTGGCCGCGGCCACCGAGGAATTCGGGCGCCACGGCTACGAAGTCACCACCGTGGCCGTTGTCGCAGCCCGCGTGGGCGTCACCAAGCCCCTCCTGCACCACTACTTCGGCAGCAAGCAGGATCTCTATCTCGCCTGCCTGAACCCGGTCGGTGACCGGCTGCTGGACGCGATCCGCGCCGCGATGGCCGAACACGCCTCCGACGCACCGCCCACCTCGCTCCGCGTACTGCACGCCCTGTTCACCGCACTGGACGGGCAGCGCGAGGCGTGGTTCGTCCTCTACGACACCACGCTGCCGCCCGACAGTGACGCCGCCCGACGCGCCGAGCACTACCGCCGTGCCATCGACGACCTCGCCGCGATCGGCACCACCGACCTCCTGCACGCGGCCGGGTCCAGTGATCCGCTGGACGCCGACGCTCTCAAGTACGCCTGGCGCGGCCTGTGCACCGCCCTGGTGCGCTGGTGGGTCAACCACCCCGATCAGTCACCGCAGGCCATGGCGCAACGGTGCGCACGGCTCTTCGCCGCCGGCCACGGCATCCTCGCAAGCGGCGGCGAGGGCAGGTGAACCGAGAACCGTCGAGTTGGATGCCGCCCAGGCGACGCTGCCGGCCGCCTGCCGCAGAAGTTGACCTCGCACGTCACGGGGACCTTGAGTGGTGCCCACGTGCTCAGTGAGGAGCCAAGTGCACCGTATTCAGACGTCCGACCTGATGCCGCAGTGCTCCCAGTGCGGCATCGACCTGATCGTGAGCGTTGTCGCGCCCAAGAACGACACCGCCGGTCGCCCGATCCACCTTCAGCTGTGCATGGCGTGCGACGGCGAGAAGCCGGCCGCCGGTGCGCTTCTGTTCTGGTTCGCCTCGGGCGGCGGGCACGACTTGGAACGAAGCGAGGAGGGCGCTCGGCTGCTGATGCGATGGACGAAGGAGGCGATGGCCGAGTACGGCTGGTACTGGCGTGGGACCGACGTGGAGGCGGCCGTCTCCATGCCCGGTCTGTCGCATGACGAGGCAGTCGCCCGCGACCTCATGAACCCGGGCACGACCGGCGGATTCCCCGAGGTCGACCAACTGCAGCGGGAACGCGACGCGTTGCGCGCCCAGTTGGCGAGCGCCGACTCCGAGCAGCGCGGGCGGCTTCAGCGACGCGTCCGTGAGCTGGGCGCCGCCATCGCCGGACCACTCGCCCCCGAGAGTGTCACCGCGCAGGCGCCCAGTACTTTCGCTCCCCGCCCCGCACCCGACCCGCTGAGTCCGGAGGCGGAACAGCGCGTCCAGGGCCCGCGTGAGCGGCTGAGGTCCGAGCAGGACGAAGCCGACGCGGACGGCAGCTGAACCGGCCGGACAGGGCTCGAATCACGACGGTTCGCCGGTCGCCACCGGGCCGGTGTTCACGATCGCTCGCCGGCCGTCGCCGGGCCGGGGACTGCGCCAGGGAGTTGCTTGACGGCCAGGGCCGAGAAGCTGGGCCAGGCGGCGTCGGCGTGATTGATGCCCACGCGCAGGCCGATGCCCCCGGTGATGTCGGCGGCCTTGTGCTGCGAGGTCCAGTGCGCGGTGACGGTGCCGTCGACTCGCATGGTGGTGGTCCGTCCGCTGACGGTGACCTGGAGCCGATGCGCGCTAGCCGGGACGAGCGAGCGTCCGACCGCCCCCATCGACGTGCCGCTTCCGATCCCGGCAGCCACCTTCCGACGCTTGCCGGGATTCGTGCTGTCCAGCAGCACTGACACCGCACCGGTCGGGAACAAGGGCGATGCCACCAGGCCAGGCGGCAACGGGAGCCCCGGTGGTTGTGACACTGCTGGTGGGCCGCATACTCATGGCCCGTCCGTGCCGTGAACGGGGACGGGTGCGCGATGACAGGAACTGGAAGGGCTGATGGGGGACATGAAGGTCGCGAACGAGCCGGTCATACCGGCAGAGGTGGAAAGTCCTGCTCTGCGGGCCCAGCCAACCGGAAGCCTTGCTCGGTGGCTGCTGCGCCACCGGGTGCAGCCGGCCGGGCCCGCGGCAGGCGAGGGACACGCCGAGCAGCACGCCTGGTGGAAGGTGATGTGCCTGACCGGGGTCGACTACTTTTCCAGCCTGGCCTACGTCCCGGCGATCGCCGCACTCGCGGCCGGGGAGGCCTCGCCGCTGGCGACGCTGGTGATCGTGGTGCTGACCCTGGTGGGAATGCTGCCGATGTACCGACGGGTCACTCGGGAGAGCCCCAACGGAGCGGGTTCGGTGGCCATGCTGGAGGACCTGCTGCCGTTCTGGTGGGGCAAGCTGTTCGTCCTGGTGCTGCTCGGTTTCGTCGCCACCTCCTGGATCATCACGATCACGCTGTCCACGGCGGACGCTTCCGTGCACGTGGTGGAGAACCCCTACTTCCCGCATGCCCTGCACGGTCACGAGGTCGCTCTCACCGTGGCGTTGCTGGTGGTGCTCGGCGGAGTGTTCCTGCTCGGGTTCAGTGAAGCCGTCAAGGTGGCCATCCCCCTGGTCGCCGCCTTCCTGGCACTCAACGCGGCAGTCATCGCCGTCGGCATGGTCGACGTCTTCACCACGCCGGGCGCGTTCTCGGCATGGACGCACGCCCTCGGCGACGGGGGAGGCGGTTTCGGAGACCTGGCAGGGCCCGCACTACTGGCGTTCCCCCTGCTGGTGCTGGGCCTGTCCGGTTTCGAGACCGGCGTGAGCATGATGCCCCTCATATCCGCGCAGGGCAGCGACCCCGAGCAGCACAAGCGGTCCCGCATCCGCAACACCCGACGGCTGCTGACCACCGCTGCGCTCGTCATGAGCGTCTACCTGCTGGCCGCGAGCTTCGTGACCACTGTCCTCATCCCTCACAAGGAGTTCGAGTCCGGCGGCCAGGCGAACGGCCGGGCGCTGGCCTGGCTGGCGCACGAGAAGGTCGGCGAAGTGTTCGGCACCGCCTACGACATCAGCACCATCCTGATTCTGTGGTTCGCGGGCGCGTCCGCGATGGCCGGGCTCATCAACATCGTGCCCAGGTATCTGCCCGAGTACGGCATGGCCCCGGAATGGGGGCGCGCCGTACGCCCGGTCGTGATCGTCTACACAGCGCTCTGCATCGTCATCACCATCGCGTTCGGTGCCGACGTCGACGCACAGGCCGGCGCCTACGCCACCGGCATCCTGGCCATGATGGTCTCCGGCGCGTTCGCCGTCACGGTGTCTGTCGTCCGCAGCCGCCGACGCCTGGCTGGTGCAGGGTTCGCATCGCTCACCGCCGTTCTGCTCTACGCGCTGATCGCCAACATCGTCGACAAGCCCGAGGGCATCGCCATCTCGGGCATGTTCATCGCGGGCATCGTCGCCGTGTCCCTGATCTCCCGGGTCTCACGCACCACTGAACTACGCGCCGACCGCATCGTGTTCGACACCAAGGCGCGCCAATTCATCACCGACACCCTCGCGCACGACAACGCCATCAACATCATCACCAACCGGCGAGAGGCCGGCGACAGCGCCGAGTACGCCCACAAGGAGCGGGAACAGCGCGGCATCAACCCCGTGCCCGGCCCCGCCGACGTGCTGTTCCTGGAGATCGACGTGGTCGATCCGTCCGACTTCAGTGAAACCCTCTGCGTACAGGGCGTCGAGGTGGACGGCTACCGCATCCTGCGCGCCGAGGCCCCGGCCGCTCCGAACGCCATTGCCGCGATCCTGCTCGCCCTGCGCAACGCCACCGGTGTCCAGCCGCACTGCTACTTCGCGTGGGCCGAAGGAAGTCCCCTACGTCACATGTTCCGCTACTTCCTCCTGGGTCGCGGCGACACCGCCCCCGTCACCCGCGAAATCATCCGCAGCAACGAACCCGACCCTGACCGACGCCCCGGCATCCACGTCGGCGGCTGAACCTCGACGGTACGCGGAACGGGTGGTCGCTTCCCTGTCACCGCTCCGCGATGGGCGTCGGTGTGCGCCAAGGGGCGAACTGGGGACCGTCGTTCGGATGTGCGCCTCGCCGTCACTCGTGTGGTGTACGGACTTCTCAAGTCCCTGGTCAGGTCGCCGATGGACCGGCAGGAACGATGGAGTCGAGGAAGGGCTGGTCCTGTGACGTCTGTATCGGTGCCGCGGTCGCAAGCGGGTTTGGACACGGTGGCGGTTGCCGTCGAGGAACTGCGGGTCGGCCGTCCCGTGGTGGTGGTGGACGACGCGGACCGGGAGGACGAGGGTGACCTGATCATGGCGGCGCAGTTCGCGACCGCCGAGACATTGGGCTTCTTCGTGCGCTGGACCAGCGGTCTGATCTGCGCGCCCATGGCGCCGGAGGTCGCCGACCGGCTGGAGCTGCCGCTGATGGTCCCCTCCGCACCGGGCGCCGACACGACCGCCTACACGGTTACGGTCGACGCGGTGGGCGTCGGCTCCGGTATCTCCGCCGCGGACCGGGCGCTGACCGTCCGTACGCTGGCCGACGCCGGTGCCCGCCCCGACCGGCTGATCCGCCCCGGGCATGTACTGCCGCTGCGTGCCCGCTCCGGGGGCATCGGTGAGCGGCGGGGGCACACCGAGGCGACCGTCGACCTGCTGCGCCTGGCGGGCCTTTCCCCGGTCGGCGTGATCAGCGAGGTCTGCGAGGAGGACGGCTCCGTCGCCCGCTTCGACCGGCTGCGGGCCTTCGCGGACGAACACGGCCTGGCGCTGATCTCGATCGAGCAGCTGTCGCATGCGCTGGGACGCCCGGACCCGATGCCGGCATGACGCCGGTGCGGCGGGCAACGGTCTTCGACCTGGACGACACCCTGGTCGACAGCGGCGCAGCGTGGGGACGGGTGTGCGCCGCCTTCACCGCCCGTCACGGGCACCGCTGGCGCGCTGAGGACGACGCGGCGCTGCACGGCAACGGCGGCTGGGCCGCCTACGTTGCCGGGCTGTGCGGCGGCGCGGTGACCACCGCCGAGGTGATCGGGACCTGTACCGCCGCGATGGCCGTGGAATGCGCCGCGGGCAGAGTCCCGGCGCTGCCCGCGGCGGTGGAACTCGTCCTGGAAGCCGAGCGCCACGGTCCCGTCGCCGTGGCCACGGCCAGCCCCCGCCACTACGTCCTGGCGATCCTGCGCGAGCTGGGCCTGGCGGCCCGGTTGCGCGCTGTCATCTGCGCCGAGGACGTCGTCCGCGGCAAACCCGCTCCCGACGCCTACCTGCATGCCGCCGCCAGGATCGGCATCCATCCCTCCGCCTGTGTGGCCGTCGAGGACTCCCCGAACGGCATCCGCTCCGCGCACGCCGCCGGCCTGCGTGTCCTTGCCATCCCTCGCGCCGGCATGAACCTCCCGCCCGATGTGGCCCCGCTGCCCGCGGCGCAGGCACGCTCGACGCGCGACGCCCTCCCCCTGCTGGCCCGACTGCACGCACCCAGCCCCAACACCCAGCCACAGCCTCTGGTTCGCGAGGCCACCTGAGTCGGCCCCTGGCCGGACCCCGGGCCGGCGGCACACCCCGACCGCTCTCCGGCACAGCCAGGACAAGTCGGGAACCGAAACCGTCAGGGCGGCGTGTGTGATCCACGCCATAGGGCGGGGGTGCATAGCGGGGGCGGGGTCAGTGCCTTTGCCCAAGGTGTATGGGCGTGGTCCCGCGGTGGTGCGGCGGCGTACGAGGTCGATGCGGTGCGCGCTGTCCTGCGGTCCCACGCGTCTCCGGTAGAGGCCGACGTGCGCGGCGGGGAAGCAAGGGGTCGGCTCTGATGGGGGGGGGTTGCGGACCGATGCGTTCGACCGTTTCGTGACGGCTCGGTGGTCGGCGTCGCCTCACACATCGCGGAAGTGCTGGGGGCCCGGCGCGTACAGCTCGTTCGTCCTGCTCTCCACGAGTAGAAAGCTCACCACGTGATTCATGAGAACACGCCCGCGTCTGCCGACGAGCAACGGAAGGCGGCGAATCGCCCGCCGATCTCCTGGGAGCGGCGGCTGCGCCTCTTCGGGCCCGTCGAGCGCCCGCGTACTTCCGTGCGCGACCGCCTGGTCGTGCCGTTTCCCGAACCCGGGTCACGGCTGTGGCGCACGCTCGGGCTGTCCCCGGTGGCGGCGTGCCGCCTGGCGCGCTGGTCGGCATGGGGCGGGCCACTGCTGGTGGCGCTCCTTGCCGGGCTACCGCGCTTTTGGCGTCTGGGCAGTCCGCGGACGGTCGTATTCGACGAGACGTACTACGCCAAGGACGCCTGGTCCCTGCTGCGGCTCGGCTACGAGGGCACCTGGCCGAAGAGCAGGATCTCCGATCCGCAGATCCTGGCCGATCCCCAGGTGATCCCGCTCTCCGACACCGGGTCCTTCGTCGCGCACCCGCCGACGGGCAAGTGGGTCATCGCCCTCGGCGAGTGGATGTTCGGCCTCACCCCGTTCGGCTGGCGCTTCATGACGGCGCTTCTCGGCACGCTGTCGGTGCTGATGCTGTGCCGAATAGGACGCCGCCTGTTCCGTTCGACACTGCTGGGCTGCCTGGCCGGAGCACTGATGGCGGTGGACGGTCTGCACTACGTGATGAGCCGCACGGCTCTGCTCGACCTCGTCGTCATGTTCTTCGTACTGGCGGCGTTCGGATGCCTGCTCATCGACCGGGACAGTGCGCGGGCCCGGCTCGCGGCAGCTCTACCGGTCGAGGAGGACGGCCGGGTGCGCCCCGACGGATACACCGGCGACCGTGCAGGGACGGGAGTGCGTCCCTGGCGGCTCGCAGCCGGACTCTTCCTGGGCCTGGCGGCCTCGACCAAATGGAACGGCCTGTACTTCCTCGCCTTCTTCGTGATCCTCAGCCTGCTGTGGGACGTCGGCGCCCGCCGCGTAGCGGGGGCGCGCCGCCCCTACCGCGCGGTGCTGCGCAAGGACCTCGGCCGGTCGGTGCTTTCCCTCGTCCCGGTCGCCGCGCTGACGTATCTGGCGACATGGACCGGCTGGTTCCTGTCCGACAACGGCTACGGACGCCACTGGGCGGACGGCCGCGGCGGCACATGGTCGTGGATTCCGGCCCCGCTGCGCAGCCTGTGGCACTACGAGTACGGCGTCTACCAGTTCAACGTGGGGCTGAGCACTCCCCACAAGTACGAGTCGAACCCCTGGAGTTGGCTGGTCCTCGGCCGCCCCGTGCTGTTCGACTACCAGTCGCCGAAACCCGGGGAAGACGGCTGCCACGCGACGGCCGACTGCTCGCAGGCGATCCTCGCCCTGGGAACACCGCTCCTGTGGTGGTCGGGATGCTGCGCACTCGTGTACCTGCTCTACCGATGGGCGCTGCGCCGCGACTGGCGCTCCGGCGCCATTCTGTGTGCGGTGGGTGCCGGCTATCTGCCCTGGTTCCAGTACCAGGACCGCACGATCTTCTCCTTCTACGCGGTCGTCTTCGTGCCGTACCTGAGCCTGGCCGTGGCGATGATGCTGGGAGCTCTGCTGGGTCCGCCGGGAGCGGCCGGCAAGCGCCGCGTCCGAGGCGCGGTGGTCGCAGGCGTGCTGGTCCTGCTCATCGCCTGGAACTTCATCTATTTCTTCCCGATCTACACCGGGCAGACGATCCCGAATGCCGACTGGCGCGCCAGGATGTGGCTCGATACCTGGATCTGAGCGGGGGCCGTGGGCCGGGGAGTCGGATCTCGCGGCGGCCGGCGCGCGAACCGTCCCTCCTCACCCCAAGCCCCGCCGGAACCGTCCGCCCCCGCTGGTCGTCTTGTGCGCTGACTGTGTACGGATGCCGGGATGCGGGGGACGTTGTGACGCTTAACGTAACGAAGGCCGGTCTCCTGATGGCGGCCATGGCGACGGTGCTCGGGGCCTCGGCCTGCGGCGGGGAAGCCGGCGCGGCGGGCGCGGGGACCGGCGGGACGCTCCCCGGGCACGGGAAGAGGGAGTCCGTGGCGCCCTTCGGGGACAGGGCGTCGTCCGGCTCGGCGCCGACGTCTCCCGGCGCCGTGGGGAAGGTGTCCGGGACCGCGCGGACCGCGGCGTCGCCCGTCACCCGGCACGTGCCGTGGAACCTGGACATCCTGGACCAGCGGTCGCGGCCGCTGAACGGGAAGTTCACCGCCACCGCCACGGGCAAGGGAGTTCACGTCTATGTGATCGACACCGGGATGGACATCGCTCACCAGGAGTTCGGCGGACGCGCCCACCGCGGCGCCGACTTCGTGGGCCCGAAGGACTCCGGTGACTGCTTCAGCGAGGGGGGCATCGGCCACGGCACGTTCGTCGCGGGCATCATCGGCGGGGCGAGGTACGGGGTGGCGCCCAAGGCGGAGCTCGTACGGGTCCAGGGCGTCCTGTGCGAGAGCGGGGGCGGCGGTTCCCCGGCGGCGGCCGAGGCGGCCGTGGTGAAGTCGGTCAAGTGGGTCACCGCGCACGCGCAGAAGCCCGCGGTGGTGAACATGTCGCTCAACTTCGACCACCGGTCGGCGGCCGTGGAGTCCGCCGTGAAGAAGATGGTCGACGCGGGGATCCCGACGGTGGTGTCGGCCGGCAACTTCCATGACGACGCCTGCAAGCACTCCCCGGCCGGCGTCCCCGGCACGATCGTCGTGGCGGCCTCCACCTCGAACGACCGCGCGTGGAGCGACGGCGGCTCCTACGGATCGGGTTACGGACGGTGCGTGGATCTGTTCGCCCCCGGCCAGAAGGTGACCGCCGCCCTCGCCGGCGGGGGTACGACCAGGGAGGACGACGGCGCGACGTCCTGGGCCGCGCCGCATGCGACCGGCGTGATCGCGCTGTACCTGTCGGCACACCCCCACGCCACGGCTCGCGAGGTCCACGTCTGGCTCGACCGCACGGCCACCCGTGGTGTCGTGCGCGGAGTGCGCTCCGACACTCCCAACCGGCTGCTCAACACCGGCGGCCTCTGACCGGACCTCGGCCGTCCCGGTCGCACGGTGACCCAGGGTGCCGTACGGCCAGAGGTGTTCGGCGGACCGCGCAGGGTGCGCTCCGCCTCGCTCATGCCCGGCATGCGGGCGGCACCGGACGTCGGGGGAGTGGCCGGTTGCCTCGAACGCTGTTCGGAGCGCGTGACGCGGCACACATACCCTTCCGGGCAGCCCTCGTACCAGCGACTTCACCCCGTTCACGGCTGGTGACCGACTGTCAGAACGCCCAATTCCGCATTTAGTACCCGGGGTTACATCTGCGGGTACGGTTGAACTTGCTAATGTGTTACTCGTTGGTAGCAATCCGTAGGGGGCCACGGGGAGCCGGCGCGTGCATCGCCGCCGCTTCCCGGCGGATTGGTCGAGAAGGACGTTCTGGCAAGGGGGCCAGGCGGACACGGCATCTGCGCGTAGCTATGACGCGGCCTCTGAACTCCCGTCTTCTCGCTCACTTATCCGAACAGGTGAGACTCCTCTTATGGCTCGTTCCCTGGTCGATCTACTGACCACGCACGCCTCCCGACAGCCCGACCGGACTGCCTACCGGTACCTCGTCACGGGTGACTGCGACGGAGAGATCCAGGACATTTCTTACGGGCGGCTCGCCGAGCGGTCCCGGGCCGTCGCCGCCTGGCTGCAGGAGCGCGGCCTGGCCGGTTCCCGCGCCATGCTCCTGTATCCGCCCGGCATCGAGTTCATCTGCGGTTACCTCGGCTGTCTTTCGGCCGGGGTCGTCGCCGTACCGGGCCTGCCCCCGCAGGGGCGGTCACAGAACCACCGCGCCCTGCTCCGGATGAAGCGCCTGATCGCCGACGCGGACGCCAAGGTGATCCTGGGCGGCCGCGAGGCGATCGCGGCCCTCGCCACCATGTCGGAACACCTGCCCGAACTGGCCGAGATCACCTGCGTCGCCACCGAGGACATCCCCGACGAGGCGGCCGGTTCCTGGCGCGAACCCGACCTCACCGCCGACTCGGTCGCCTTCCTCCAGTACACCTCCGGGTCCACCTCCGCCCCGCGCGGGGTGATGGTGACCCACGGGAATCTGCTGGAGAACGAGCGGGTCATCACGGAGCGGATGGGCCACACTCCCGACGTGATCGAGGAGTACGACCATGAACTCTTCGTCAGCTGGCTGCCCGTCTACCACGACATGGGCCTCATCGGCCCGGTCCTGAACGCGGCCTACCTCGGCGTGACCGCCACGCTCTTCTCCCCGCTGCACTTCCTGCAGCGGCCCGAGCGCTGGCTGACCGCCATCAGCCGGTACCGCCCGCACACCAGCGGCGGCCCCAACTTCGCCTACGAGCTGTGCCTGAAGCACGCCACGCCGGACCTGCTCGACGGCCTCGACCTGAGCCGGTGGAAGGTCGCCTTCAACGGCGCCGAACCGGTGCGGGCCGCGACCCTGCGCCGGTTCACCGAGACCTTCGGCGCGGCCGGCTTCCGCCGTGAGGCCCTCTATCCGTGCTACGGCCTGGCCGAGGCCACGCTGATCGTCACCGGCGGCTCGGTGCAGGCCCCGCCCACCCTGGCCACCACCGCCACCGCCACCGACGGGACCGGTCCGCACGCCGGCGCGGCGGAGGCCAGGTCGGCGGACGCGGCGGCGGTAGGCTCCGGCCGGCCCGGCCCCGGCATCACCGTGGTGATCGCCGACCCCGAACGGCAGGAGGAGCTGCCCGAGGGTGAGGTCGGCGAGATCTGGGTCTCCGGCGCGAGTGTCGCCAAGGGCTACTGGCGCAACGCGCTCGCCACCCGGCAGACCTTCCGGGCCACCCTCCGGGGGCACGAGGGCCGTTTCCTGCGCACCGGAGACCTCGGATTCCTGCGGGACGGTGAACTCTTCGTCACCGGCCGGCTCAAGGACCTGATGGTCATCGACGGACGCAACCACTACCCGCAGGACCTGGAACTGTCCGCCGAGATGTCCCACTGGGCGCTGCGGCCCGGCTGCACCGCCGCCTTCTCCGTGGACGGCGGAGCGGAGGGCGAGCAGCCGGTCGTCGTCGCCGAGACGGCGCCGGAGGCGGCGGGCGAGTCCGAGAAGATCATCGATCTGATCCGCGGCGCGATCGGCGAGGCGCACGGCCTGCCGGTGCGTGACGTCGTGCTCGTCCACCCCGGCACCATCCCCAAGACGTCCAGCGGAAAGATCCAGCGTCGTGCCTCCCGGACGGCGTATCTCGACGGCACTCTCTCCCTGGTCGGCGGGCCCGCGACGAGATGACCTCCCCCGCCGGCGGCGTGCCCACGCGCCGCCGGCGGCTCCACGCAGGTTCAACGGCGGCCTCGGGTACGTCTGTTACTCGAT
>NZ_JBHWVI010000178.1:0-18491 GCF_042737005.1 Streptomyces sp. NPDC060027 | reverse complement strand
GGATCGGCGCCGCGGCTGGGCGGGGCAGTCAGCGGTCCGCGGTCCGCGGTCTGCGGGGTGTACGGGGGCGGGGAGGGGGGGGGACCGGCCGGGCCGCTGACGGCGGCCCGGCCGGCTGTGCCGCGCGCCCCTGCGCGCGTCCTATGCGGTGAAGCCGATCAGACGCACAGGATCGTGCTCACGGTGCTGGTGCCGCAGTTGAGCACACTCAGCGAGCTGGTGCTGGCGAGGGTGTCGTCGATGGGGGTGGCTTCGGTCTCGGGCAGGTCCATCGTCTGGAGGTCGAGGATCATCATGGCTGTTCTCCTTTGATTGACGGGTGGATCACCCGGCCGGCGGCTGTCGGTCGGGGGTCTGGGGGCGCAACTCGGCTGTATACGTTGCGCGTTGGGGTGATGCGGCCCGCGGTGGTACGGGCCGTGATGGCGCGGTTCGTGGTGACGCGGTTCGTGGTGACGCGGCCGGCGGTCGGCTCGAGGTCTGGCCGGCAGCGCGGCCGGCGGCGGGCCGAGCGGGTCAGCCGTGGCCGGCGGGCGCTGGTGGTGTGCGGCCGGGGCCGCCGGTCCAGGGGAGGAAGGGGGTACCGGCCAGCGCGGTGCCCAGGGCCAGCAGTACGCCGGCGGAGCCGGTCGCCAGATCCGCCGAGAGCCGCAGCAACTGGTCGCCGGGGAAGGCGAGATGGCCCTGGTAGGAGATCTGGTGGAGGGCCAGCAGCCTGCGGTGGCGGTCCAGCGCGGTCTGGCAGTCGTCGACCGCGTCCGCGGCGCCCAGGATGTGCGAGGCGCGCCCGGCACCCGGGGGCCGCGCGGTGCCTGGGATGTGCCGGGTGCGCGGCCGGGTCAGGGCCAGATAGCCGAGGAGTCCCGCGCGGCCGTTGAACAGGCCCGGCTGGATGATGAACTCGGGTTCGGCCGCGCGGCGGATCGGCGCTTCGTAGCCGGCCGAGGGGCTGTCGGGCCGGTGGGCGAGCAGGGCGTTCAAGGCCAGTCCGATACCGGCGCTGCCGGTCTCGATGTAGGGGAGCACCCGGTACTCGTCGAGGACCTGGACGGTGCCGTCCGTGGCGGTCACGCACCGGTCGAGGTCCCGTGCGATCAGAGTCTCGGCCTGGTCGAGCAGGGCTTGGTGACCGGTGTGTTCGTAGAGGCGGACCAGGGCGAGCGCCGCACCGGAGGCTCCGCCCAGCAGGCCGGCCTTGCGCCGCCCGCCGCCGGTGCTCTCCTTCTCCAGTTCGTCGGCCGCGGCCCGCGCGTGGGCCAGGGAGGATTCCAGCAGCCGGGAATCGCCGGTGGCGGAGGCGAAGTGCAGCAGGGCCAGCGCGATGCCGGCGCCGCCGGACGCGAGATCCGGGCCGGGCGGGCCGTCCGGGACGGCCTGGGCGAGCCGCTCCAGCAGGTCGAGCGCGGCCTCCCGTTCCCCGAGCAGGTCGAGGGTGTGGGCCACGCCGTGTCCGCCGGAGTAGAGACCGGGGACGGCCGGCCGGGTCCGTGCGGCGTCGACGAGCCACTTCACGTGCTCGGCGTCGACGGCCGCGCCGGTGGCGTGCAGGGCGTAGAGGACGCCGGCCGCTCCGTGGGCCAGGCCCAGGCCGCCCTGGGTGAACTGGGCGATGTCGCCGGGGAAGAGCCGGTCGGCGCGGCCGGGGGTGGCCATCGCCCGGATGCCGGCGGCGAGCGAGTCGCGGATGGCCGGCCAGTCGGCCCGCGGCCCGGTCAGCAGGGCCCCGACCTCGGCCCTGCGCAAGCCGAGTTCGGGCCGCGGGGTCCGGCCGTCCGAGGCCGAGGGTGCCAGCAGACGGCGGATCTCGGCGGTGTATCCGGGAGGTACCGGGAAGCGGCGCTCGATGACCTCGGCGAGCTCGGCGCCCTTGCCCGCGTCCAGGGCCGGCAACTGCGCCAGCGGCAGGAACAGCCACAGCCGGATCGCGGCCAGCCCGTACCAGTCGATGTCGGGACCGGTGTATCCCGCCGGCGCGGTGAATCCCGCGGCGCCCAGTGCGGGGCGGACGAAGTCGTCTACGGGGCTGGCGAGTTCGAAGTCGATGAAACAGATGTCGCCGTCCGGCCGCATGATCAGGTTGCGCGGGTGGAGGTCTCCGAAGGCGACTCCGCGGGCGTGCATCGCGTGCAGGATCCGCTCGATGCGCTCCACGATCGCGACCGCGTCCCGGGTGTACTCGGCCACCACGGTGTCGTCCGGGCCGGGATGGATCAGCGGGTACCGCGCGGTCAGCCACTGGCTCAGGGACTGTCCCTCGACGAACTCCTGGACCAGGAAGCGGTGTTCCCAGACGGTCAGCAGCCCGTGCAGGGCGGGGACGCCGGGCAGTCCGGCCAGCCGGGTCATCATGGCGTGTTCCTGGCGCAGCCGGGTCATGGCGTCGACCCCGCGCTGGTCCAGCCCCGCGTACGGGCGGGCCTCCTTCAGCACCACCCGCGGGCCCTCGGTGCCCTTGCGTGCCACGTAGACGCCGCCTGCGTTGGAGAAGTGCAGGACACGCTCCACGGTGTAGGGCAGCCCGCCTTCGTCGCGCCGCGCGGTGCGCTCGGCCAGGGCCTCGGCGACGAAGGCGGGCACGGGCGCCCAGTCGGGGACCGAGAATCCGGCACCGCGCACGTCGGGGACGAGCCGTCCGTCCGGGTCTTCGAGGGCGAGCACCCGCTCGCCGGCGTCGTTGCGGCAGTGCCGTTCGGCGAATCCGCCGTAGCGCAGGTAGAGCGGGCCCTGCCCCCAGCGCAGATCGCTGAGGATGTACGGTCCGCGGCGGCCGGCCAGCAGCCGGCCGAGGCCTTCCAGACATCGGCGTAACTCGCCGTCGCCCACCGGGTAGAGCGTGCAGAACTTCCCGCTCGACCCGCGCGGTGAGTACTTGGAGTTCTGCATCTGCAGGATCGGCAGCCCGCGCAGGAACTTGAACGTGATGTGCTCGCGCAGGCAGTAGGCGTACACCTCCTCCAGCACCGCCTCGGCGTCATCGGCGCACGAGGACACGTGGATCTTCCAGCCCTGCGAGGGCAGTTGGACGTCCTGGGGGCGTACCACCGCCCAGATCTCCAGGTCGCCGCGCTCCCATCCCGCGGGCAGCGGCCGGCTGACGGCGGCGAACTCCTCCTGCGCGCCCCACCGTCGCGGCGAGTCGTAGAAGATCGGGTCTGCGTAGGCGTAGGCCTCGTACCGGTTGTCCATCGGACTTCTCCTCAGGGCAGGGCAGGTGCGGGTGGGACGGTGGAGGGCGGGGACCGGTCACGCCCCGAGGGGCGGCGGGAGCCGAGTACGCGTCATCGGCGGGAGCCGGATTCCCTGACAGGGCTGTGACAACTCGAAGTATCGGGAAAGCACCACTTCGCCCACAACGGCGCGAATGAAGGCTTTTCCGATGAATGTTTACTCCGGCGTGATAGTCGGACTGCATATTCGCCAACAGCGCCGAGGCGTGCACCGGATCACCGAACCGGCCCGGCGCGCCGTGCGCCCTGACCCGGGCGCGACCGCCGTCACCCCGCCGAGGCTGTGACCAGAAGATTTTGCAGGGCGGGGCCGCGTGGACAGTTCCGCGGCACCTGGGCCCTGGGGGTGCGGCGGAGACGGCATCGGCCCGGCGCCGGGCGCGCCAGGGGATATGCCCGGGCGTCATGTCGGTCCGGACGATCCTTTTGTCGTACCGGCACGGAAGGTGTCACGCCCGGCACGCCGCCCTCCGGAACCCCTTTGTGAGCCCAGCGGAAGGCCGCGCCGAACGGCATCCGCACGGGAACCACGAGCCGAGCCGGCACAGCAGGTTGCGGATCTGCAGGCCCAGGTTGCGGATCTGCGGGCACCATCGCACCGCGGGGCCCCATCCCCGGCGAACGCGGTCACTGAGCAAGCCCTCCGCGGGACCCCGCACTGGGCCGTCCGCGTGCATGGACGCGCCACGCGGTGCGGGCGCTCCGGGCAGGCCTGTGGGGGCTGCTAGCTTCCTGATCGATCCGCCGGTGGCCGCCCGGCCCGCGGGTGAGGCCCGGACGGCAGGGCGTGCGTGGGGAGGGTGTGGTGACGGAGAGAAGTTCCCCCGAGGGGCCGGCCGCTGCCCCTTTGAGGCGTCGCAGCCTCCTGGCGTCGGCCGCGCTGGCGGTCGGCACCCCCGTCGCCTCGGCCGCCGCCGCTCCTGCCCCGCAGCGGCCGTCACACGGACGGCTTGCCGCGCCGCAGAGCGGGACCGCGGTACGCCTGGTCGCCGTTCCGCACCGGCACCGCGACGTCGACTGGCTCAGGGCGGCCCTTCAGGTCGCTGTGGCCATCGAGATCGCCACCATCCCGCCGTATCTGTGCGGCTGGTGGTCCGTCAGGGACCGCAAGAGCGACGTCGCCCAGGTGATCCAGCGCATCGTCTTCGACGAGATGTACCACCTCGGAGTGGTCTGCAATCTGCTCGTGGCCCTGGACGGGCGGCCGCGCGTCAAAGAAGGGGCACCCGTCTATCCCGGCCCGCTGCCGGGCGGGGTGCACCCCGGGGCCCGCGTGTACCTGTCGGGCCTGACCCCGGCGTTCGTGCACGACGTGATGATGGCCATCGAAGCCCCCGCGGCACCGCTCACCGGCAGCGTGGACGACCCGCTCAGCATCGGCGTCTTCTACGAGGAAGTACTCAAGACGTTCCGGTCCGTCGGACCCGAGCTGTCGACGCGCCGGCAGCTGAACGAGCACATCGGCGGAGACCTTCTCCAGCCGGTCGCCACCCTCGACGACATCGAGCACGCGATCGAGATCGTCCGCGAGCAGGGCGAAGGCACCTCCAGCTCTCCCGCCGACGCTCCGGGCGACGACCATGTGGCGCACTACTACGCCTTCGCCGAGATCTACTACGGCCGCCGGCTGCGCGAGACCGAGGACGGCTGGCAGTTCACCGGAGCTCCCGTGCCCTTCCCCGACGCGCGGCCCATGGCCAGGGTCCCGGCGGGCGGCTGGGACCAGCCTCCGCCCGAGGCCCAGCGACTCCTGAGCGCCTTCGACAGCACCTACACCGCCGTGCTGGAAGCACTCGACGCGGCGTGGGCCGACGGCGGCCCCCGCAGCCTGAACACGGCCGTGCGCACCATGCGCCGACTGGAAAGCCCCGCCGTGGAACTGATGGAGATCCCGATCCCCGGAACCCAGGAGACGTACGGCCCGCAGTTCCACCCGAGCTGAACAGGGCCCCCCGCCCGCGGGCTTCCTGCTTCCCCGGCACCGCCGCGGAGCAGACCGGCGATGCTCATCGCCCGGCTTCATGCCGCAGGTGCCGCAGCCCCACGGCACGCCGTCCTCGCCGAGGCGCGGCACGCCCTGACGCCGGCCGTCCCCCTCCCCGACGCGGACCTCGACGCCGAGAAGAAGAGGGAACGCATCCGCCCGCAGGGCGAGACGAGCAGTCGTACGAGTTCCGCGGGATGCCGGTATGCCGGGATGTCGGGATGTCGGGATGCCCGTACGGGCCGGGTTCCCGCGTCCGGCCCTCGCACAACTCCTCTCGGAACGTGCCGCGTCAGGTGGCACCGCCGGGTGCCGAGATGGCGAGCAGTGCGGCGCGCGCGGCGCCGCACAGCGCGTCGTCCTCGGGGACGGAGCGCCAGGTTCCGTGCCGGACGGGCCGCTCGTCGGCGTCGAGGAACGCCCTCAGGGCGGGCTCCGCGGGGGCGGCGTCCGCGCCCATGCCGGCCAGCAGCTTCACCGTCTCGATGACGGCCGGGTAGGCGCCGCCGCGTTCGGCGAACGGGGCGATCGCCCGGACGAGGACCGGGACGACCTCATCGGCCCGTCCGGTGATCCGCCACAGCGCCTCGCCGACGCGCAGCGGCAGCCAGCCCCCCTTGCACAGGGGCAGGAGCTCGCGCAGCCGTCCGGCGTACGGGGCACCCGCGGGCCCCAGTTCCCCCAGCAGCAGGGCGGCGCTCTCCCGGCCGTACAGCTTGCCGAGCTGCGGTAGCAGCAGATCGAGCGCGGGCTTTCGGTCACCCGTCAACCGCCCGTAGGCGAGCGCCAGACAGCGCGGCGCGAACGGCTGGCCCGCGGGCGGGTCGCCGAGCAGGGCGCGCAGCCGTTCACGGGGCACCGCCTCGGCCGCGGCCGGCCCGATCGCGGCGAGAGCGTCCAGCGCCCATACCGCGGCGTCGGTGTCCAGGAGGCCGAGCAGGTCCGGGATCGCGGGGGCGGCCGCGGCACCCCACGACTCCAGCAACTGGCAGAGCCCGCGGCGTTCGTCGAGGGTGGAGGCGGCGGCGAGCCGGGCCCGTACCGGGGGCAGCAGCACACCGGCGTGGGCACCGAGCCCTCCGGCGACCTCGCCCAGGCTCAGCTCGTACGTCCACCAGCCGTCGGCGTGGGAGGCGTGGTACGCGAACCCGGTCCGCGCTCCGCCCAGACGCCGCGCCAAGGGCGCCACGCACCGCACGTCACCGAGCCGCGACAGGGCCCAGAGCGCGTGGGACCGGGCGGGCAGGTACGCCTCGCCCTCGTCGTCCGTCACCATGGCCGCCAGCGCGTCCGCCCAGGGGAGGGCGGCGTGCCCGCACATGCCCAGGACCCGGGCGGCGAAGAGCCTGTTGCCGGGCTCGGGGTCGGACAGCGAACGGGCCACCGCCGGCAGCAGCTCCGCAACGGCGGAGCGCCGGGCGCTGAGCGCCTGGGCGGCCACCTGCAGCGCACCCGCGCGCACGGACGGGTCCCGGTGCCCGAGCAGCCTGCGGGTCGCGTCGGCCCGGCCCGCCCGGTCTGCTCCCAGCAGGCCGACGGCCCAGACGACCGTCGCCCTGACCGCGCCGCCGCCCGGCCGCCACGTCGTCGGTTCACCGCCGGACAGCACCTCGGACACCGTCCGCGCGTACGCCGCGTCGTCCTGCCCCGGCAGCGCGCGGCGCAGGGCCTGTACGGCGACGAGGCGTACGGAGGGGTCGGCCGCGTCCATGAGCTCGCGCAGCCAGCCCAGGGACGAGCCCCGCCGTTCACCGGCGTGGGCGGTCAACGAGCCTACGGAGTCGATGAGTTGGAGCCGCGTCCGCGGGTCGGGTTCCACGCCCCATCGTGCCCGCAGGGCGGCGGTCACCTCGTCGGCCCGGCGGCGGGCCTCGGCGAGGGCGACGGCGACGGCGGTGCGGTTCACCGCCACCGGGTCGTCGAGCAGCGGCAGCAGGTCCGGCACCGCCAGGTCCCACGCGGCGGGCCAGCCGGAGGTCACGAAGCGGGGCTCCGCGATGTTCCCCGCACCGGCCAGAGCCCCGACGAGATACAGGAGTTCTTGGCGGACGTCCGCGGCGACGGCCGGGTCCGCGGCGGCCGCGATGACGTGGGGGAGAGCGGCCGGAGCCGAGGAGTAGACCCCGCCGCCCTGATGATGGACGTGGGTCAGCAGACTGTCGGCAGCGGCGGCGGCCTGCTGCGGCCGGTAGAGATCCCGCAGCATGCCGGGCACGTCCTCGGCCGCCCCGTAGGCATGCCTGAGCACCGACCAGTCCACGGCGTCGAACCCCGCGGGAGCGTCGCTCACCGGTGGCTCACCCCGACCTGTCCCGCGGCCACGAAGAGGGCGCGGAAGCAGCCGTCGCGAACCCGGCCCCGGAGACACACGTCGCTCCGCAGGCCGCTGCGGACCTGCCCGTTCCCCTCACAGCCCAGACACGCGAAGGCGGCGGCCAGGCCGCCGGAAGGTCTCACGATCATGTCACCGGATCCTTCCAGGCCCGGATCCCGAACCAGAACCACCGTCCACACCGCCCACGACACTCCCGCCCTCGGCACCGCATTCGGTCGCTGCCCTCCGGAGCCGCTGATAGACATGGGCGATGGCAGGCGACGGCACCAGCGGGATCCGAGCAGGGAAGTCGGGACTGATCGTGAAGGTCCCCGAGGCGGAACCAGCTGTCCGCGCCTGGCGTGACCGACTGGACCCTTCTGCCCGTACGGGGATGCCGCCCCACGTCACCGTCCTCTTCCCGTTTCTCGCCGAGAGCCGCTTCGACAGCGACACCTGCGCCGCCATCGGTGAGGTGATCGGACGGCACCGGTCCTTCGAGGCCCGGTTCGCACACTGCGGCCGGTTTCCCGGGATCTTGTATCTCGCTCCCGAACCCGACACGCCGTTCCGCCGGCTCACCGAGGCGATCGCGGACCGGTGGCCCGAAACCCCGCCGTTCGGCGGGCAGTTCGACAGCATCGTCCCGCATCTGACCATCGTTCAGGGACAAGACGATGCCGTCCTGGACGAGGCCGAGGCGGACCTGCGCGGCCGGCTCCCCGTCGTTACCCGCGTGACGTCGGTCGATCTCCTGGTCCACGACGGAACACGGTGGCGGGAACGGGCGTCGTTCCCGCTCCATTGACCCCCTGCCGGTTGTCGGTCAGCTGCCGCCCCGCTCGCGCAGCGCCGGAACGTCCGCGGGCCGATCCTGCGCCCTTGTCGACCGCGGAACATGTTCACCGCCCGCGCCCCACCGCCACCGCGATGTCACATCCGGCGGAGCGGAACATGTTCACCGCCCGCGCCCCACCGCCACCGCGATGTCACATCCGGCGGAGCTGTCTCGTCCCAGATCCCGAAGACGGACTACAACAGCGGGAAGGTGATGGTCATGCGGGTGTTCGTGGCGGGCGGGACCGGGGTCCTGGGGCGGCGGCTGGTGCCGCAGCTCGTGGCGCGTGGCCACCAGGTGACGGCCACGACGACCAGCGCGGCCAAGCTCGGCCTGGTGGAGCGGCTGGGCGCCGGGGCGGTGGTGATGGACGGACTGGACGCGGTGTCCGTCGGCGAAGCGGTGGCGGCCGCCCGGCCGGACGTGATCGTCCACCAGATGACCGGGATCTCCAGGGCGCACGCCGGCAAGCCCGACCTGAAGCACTTCGACCGGTGGTCCGTCCCCACCGTCCGGCTGCGCACCGAGGGGACGGACCACCTGCTGGCCGCGGCCGAGGCGACCGGCGTCCCCCATGTCGTCGCACAGGGCTACGCCAACTGGAACGGCATCCGTGAGGGCGGATGGGTGAAGACCGAGGACGATCCGCTGGACCTGCACGAGGGAACGGCCGCGCACACGGCGATGGCGGCGCTGCGCCACGTCGAGGACGCCGTCGGCGCGGCCGGCGGCGCGGTGCTGCGCTACGGCGCATTCTACGGTCCCGGCGCCAGCGACGACCAGCTCGTACTGGTACGCAAACGGCAGTTCCCGCTGGTCGGGGACGGCACCGGCTACGCCTCCTGGATCCATCTCGACGACGCGGCGAACGCCACCGTCCTGGCCGTCGAGCAGAAGGCGAGGGGAGTGTTCAACATCGTCGACGACGAACCGGCCCCGGAGAGCGAGTGGCTGCCCCATCTGGCGGCGTGCGCGGGGGCGAAGCGGCCGATGCGGGTCCCGGTGTGGCTGGCCCGGCTGCTGGCCGGGCAGGTGGTCGTGACGATGATGACCGAGGGCCGCGGCTTCTCCAACGCCAAGGCCAAACGGGAGCTCGGCTGGGAGCTGCGCCATCCGTCGTGGCGGCAGGGCTTCCAGGAGGGGCTGGCGTGACCCGCACCGAGGAGTTCGAAGAACTGCGGCCCCTGCTGTTCTCCATCGCCTACCGGATCCTGGGCAGCGTGAGCGAGGCCGAGGACGCCGTCCAGGAGACCTGGCTGCGCTACGAACTGTCCGCGACCTCGCCCGCGTCGGTGAGGGCGTTCCTGTCGGCCGTGGTCACCCGGGTCTCGATCGACGTCCTGCGCTCGGCCCGCCTGCGACGCGAGGAGTACGTCGGGCCGTGGTTCCCCGAGCCACTGCTCACCGACCCCTACGAGGACCCGGAACAGTCGGCGGAACTGGCCGACTCGCTGTCGATGGCATCACTGCTGCTGCTGGAACGGCTCTCCCCGCTGGAACGGGCGGTGTTCGTGCTGCGGGAGGTGTTCGCCTTCGGCTTCGCGGACATCGCCTCGGCGGTGGGCAGGTCGCAGGCGGCGTGCCGCCAGCTCGCCGTGCGGGCGCGTCGCCACATGGACGCGGGCCGGCCCCGGTTCGAGGCCGACCGCAAGGAACGCGAGGAACTCGCCGAGCGGTTCTTCGACGCCGTCCGCGAAGGCAACATCGAGGACCTGCGGAAACTGCTCGCCGCCGACGCGTCGCTGCTCGGCGACGGCGGCGGCAAGGCCCCGCAGTGGGCCAGGGGATTCACCGGCGCCGACGCCGTGTCCCAGATGCTCGCCACCCTCTTCCCGCCGTTCGTGCGGATCGGCGGCATCGTGGAACCGCACGAGGTGAACGGCCAGCCGGGCGCGGTCTTCCGCGACCGGGACGGCAAGGTCCTCAACACCTGGACACTCGACATCCTCGACGGGCGGATCCAGTCGATCCGCACGGTGAGCAACCCCGACAAGCTCGCACACCTGGGCCCCGTGGCGGACGCCTGGGCAGTCCTGCGCGAAACACAGCAGCTGCCTCCCGGACGCGGACTGACCCGAAGCGCTCAACGCACTCCAGACCTGTGACGCCGGGCGCGGCCCCGGGGCCCGCCGAAGTGACAGGCACCCCACTACATCGCGGACAGCCAGACACCTCGACACGGCGACCCCGGACCGCTCGGGGGAAGCACCACCGGACGGCAACGGCATGCCCCGCCCCACCAGAAACAAGGCAGCGACAGACCCAGCGCACCCCAACCAGAACCAGAACCAGCACAGGAGAATCGGACGTGACCAGGATCGGCATCATCATCGGCAGCACCCGCCCCGGCCGCCACGGCGACCGGGTGGCCTCATGGGTGCGGGACCTGGCGGCCGAACACGCCGGCGACGCGGCGGAGTTCGAGCTCGTGGACCTGAAGGACTACGCACTGCCGCTGCTCGACGAGCCCGTGCCCGCAGCCATGGCGCCCGGCCGGCAGCCGCACACCCGCCGATGGGCCGAGCGGATCGGCCCGCTGGACGCCTTCATCGTCGTCACGCCCGAATACAACACCGCTCCGCCCGCCGCCCTGACCAATGCCATCGACTACCTCTACGAGGAATGGGGCGGCAAGCCCGTCGGCTACGTCGGCTGCGGCATCTTCGGCGCGGTCATGGCGGTGCAGAAACTGCGCGCGCAGGCGGGCCCGCTGCGCATGGCGGACATCGGACCTCAGGTGGCACTGTCGCTGCGCGAGGACTTCGTGGCCTTTACGGACTTCCGGCCGCAGGACCTGCACGTGGCGCAGGTCCAGGAACTGGTCGACGAACTGCTGGCGTGGGCACGGGCGCTCGGCCCGCTGCGCGCAGCTCCCCGGGCCGCTGCCTGAACGGGAGCGGTCTACCGGAGCCGGGGATGCCGTGGTCCGTGAGGCCCGGTTTCTGCTCACCAGGAGGATGTACCGATGCAATCCGTAGTACCGTGTGTATCGGTAGATCCGGACCGCAGCGAAGGAGCCCGACATGCCAGCAGCAGGGGAGGCTGAACGCGCCCCGAACGTTGCCAGGGCTGTGTGGGAAGCTGCCGGCGCACGGGCCAAGTCTGAGGGCCTGCCCCTTATTTGGGTCATGAGCCGCGCTCTCGCCGAGTACGCTGCCGGGACACTGCCTCTGCCCCGTAGCGTTACCAGCACCAAGGCGGGCAACCGTCGCGGCCGCAGTGTGTTCGCGACAGATGAGGTGTGGTCCGGCGCCGACGAGCGACGTGTGAAGGATGCGGTCCGCTCGATGTCCGCGCTCTGCGAGGTCTTGTTGGACGCCTACGCTCGCGGCGACATTCATCCCTACGCCCGCATGGTCACCACCGCCCAGCGTGAGGTCCTGGCCGCGTCACAATCGACTGAGAGCGACGCCTCCGTGGGCACGCTGCCTGCGTCCGTAGCTGCCTGACACGCCCGGCCATCGCGAAGGAGAGCCTGCATAGTGAGCACTTCCACCGTCGGGATGCGGGGATCGGTTCCTCCTATGCCCGATCGCACTCCCAAGGCGCTGCGGGCGGCCATCGCACAGCACACGCCCAAGCTTCTGCCGGACTTCGACCGCAACTGGCGCGAGAAGATTGCTGATGCCTACGACCTCGCCCCCGTCCCCGCTTTCATGGCCCGCTGGTGGGCAGAATTCGCCCTCGCCCGGGACCCTCGGCTGGAGTCCGAGGTCCACCGACTGGAAGACGAGGCATCCCAGGCCACGGACAACGCCCACGCCAAAAGCCTCGTGGAAGAGGCCGGGCGGCTGCGCCGCGAGGCGAGCAAGGCGGAACCCGGCCAGTGACAGACGGATTCATGGGTCCTCCCTGGCAGGCTGACTGGACCAAAGAAGCCGAAGACAACAGAAGCGCCCTCCCCGCAGCGGCTCGCGCTCTGGTTGACGCGGCTCGTGCCGAGCTTGTCATTGCGAAGGACCCGTACTTCCGGGGCGTCGACACGGCCGCAGACCTTCCTGTCGGCGTGAGTGTCGAGCCCGTTCAGTCCACCCGCCCCGGGGGAGCCCACGTCGTGTACTTCGACCACGGCCGAGGATGGCTGCGGTATGTCTTCACACCCCGCACGGCTGACCCGCAGATCGTCATCGACGAGTGCGTCTGGCAGTAGATCGGAGCATCTGGCTCTACTCAGGCCCCCAGAGTGAGCCGCGGCTGGTCAGATGGGAGGGTCCTGGAGCGCGGTGCTCGCGTCAGGTGGTGGGCCGCCAGGCGGCTTCGGCGGCCTGGACGTCGGGGTGGCAGGGGAAGACCTGGTCCAGGCCGACCATGCGGAAGATCCGGCTGACGTGGTCGGGGACCGCGGCCAGAGCGACACCCGCGTCGGTCGCCAGGGCGTGGTTGCGGGCCGCGATCAGCACGGTGATGCCGGTGGAGTCGCAGAAGGTGAGGCCGCCGAGGTCCAGGACGAGCTGCCGACCCGGTCGCAGGCCGAGACCGGCCAGCGCGGCGCGGACCCGGTCGGCGGTGTGGAAGTCCAGTTCTCCGGCGAGTTCGATGACCACTCCTGTGGGGGTGGTGCGGCTGTGGAGGGTCAGGTTCTGTGTCACTGCCGCTCTTCACTGGGGGGCCGGGGCACGTGGATGGCCAGGACGGCGGTGTCGTCGTCCACGCCGGTGCCGAAGGTGTCGAGCAGGTCGCGGATCGCGTCGATGGTGTCCGAGGCGGTGGTGGGCGCCAGACTGCGGGCGAAGTCGAGGAGGGCGTCGTCGCCGTATCGGTCGGCACCGGCGTTGATGTGGGCTTCGGTGAGCCCGTCGGTGTGCAGCAGCAGGGTGTCGCCGGGGGCCAGGTGGACGGTGGTGGTGGCGATGTGGGCGTCGAGCAGGACGCCGATGAGCTGTCCGCCGGGTGTGGGCAGGTAGTCGGTGGTGCCGTCGGCGCGCATCAGCAGTGCGGGGGGATGACCGCCGCTGGCCAGGGTGATGTGGAACCCGCCCCGCTCGTCGTCGGGGGTGAGCAGGCCGAAGACGACGGTGCAGAAGCGGGGGTCGGTTCCGTTGTACTCGTGGTTGAGGACCGTGTTGAGGTTGTCCAGGACGGCCGCCGGGTCGGGGTCGTAGACGGCGGCGGCGCGCAGCGTGTACCGGACCAGGGAGGTGACGGCCGCGGCGGCGGCGCCCTTGCCGCACACGTCGCCCAGGAACAGTCCCCAGGTCCCGGCGGCCAGGGGGAACAGGTCGTAGAAGTCGCCGCCGACCTGGTCGACGGAGGCGATGTGGTAGTGCGCGGAGACCTCCAGTCCGGGCACGTTCGCCAGCGCCGGCGGGAGCAGCGTCTTCTGCAGAGTGGTGGCCAGCCGCTGAAGGCGCTCGCGCTCCAGCTCGGCCTCCCTGCGGGCGCGCAGCAGCTCGGTCTCGTAGGCCCGGCGGTCGCGGGCGTCGAAGAGGGTGGTGCGGATCAGCAGCGGCTGTCCGTCGCCGCCCGCTTTCACGGTCGAGGTGACCAGGACCGGGATACGGGAGCCGTCCGCGGCCTTGAGTTCCAGGGCGATGCCGCTGACCTCCCCCTGCATCCGCAGCAGCGGCGCGAAGTGGGTCTCGTGGTAGAGCCGGCCTCCGACGGTGAGCAGGTCGGAGAAGTGCTTGCGGCCCAGGAGGTCGTCGCGCCGGTAGCCGAGCCAGTTCAGCAGGGTCGTGTTGATCTTCGCGATCCGGCCGTCCAGCAGCGTGGACAGGTAGCCGCAGGGCGCGTGCTCGTACAGGTCCTCGGCACTGTCCTCCAGCAGTGCCGAGAACTGCGCCTGCTCATTCGCCGTCCCGTCCGGCCCGTCGGGTCTGTTCGCGCTGCCTTCGTCGTGGCCGTCGGTCTTGCACATCAAGCGGCGGCCCCCGCGAACGCGGCGATCGCCGCGGCGGTCTCTTCGGGGGCGGCGAGCTGCGGGCAGTGCCCGGTGGCGTTCAGCGTGATCAGGCGGCTTCCCGGGATCTGCGCGTGGACGAACGCACCCACCTCCGGCGGGGCGATCGCGTCGCTGGAGCACTGGGCCACCAGCGTGGGCACCCCCACCGCCGCGAGGTCGGCGCGGTTGTCCGACAGGAACGTCACCCGGGCGAAGACCCGGGCGATGGCCGGATCGGTGCGGCAGAAGCTGTTGGTCAGTTCCTCGCCCAGCTCCGGCCGCTCCGGGTTGCCCATGATGACCGGTGCCATCGCACCCGACCAGCCCAGATAGTTCGCTTCCAGCGACTCGAGCAGTTCCTCGATGTCCTCTGCGCTGAACCCGCCCCGGTACCCGGTGCCCGGGTCGTCGACGAAGCACGGCGAGGGCGCCAGGAGCACCAGGCCGGCGAACGCCTTGGGGTCCCGGGCGGCGGCCAGCACCCCCATCATCGCGCTCACCGAATGGCCCACGAACGTCACGGGACCGAGCGCCAGCTCCCGGCACAGCTCCAGCACGTCATCCACGTAGCCGTCCAGGGTCGAGTACCGCTCCCGGCTCCACGCGGACAGATCCGACTTCCCCGCCCCGACATGATCGAAGAGGACGACGGTGAAGTCGCGCTCCAGGTCCGGCACCACCAGTCGCCACATGTTCTGGTCGCACCCGAAACCGTGCGCCAGCATCACCACCGGAGCACCGGCCCGCCCGGTCACCGTCACATGGTTCCTGCGCCGTACGTCCATGCCGCCCATCCTCGCAGACCCGCCCAGTCGTCCCCGTGATCCGTTCCACGGCGAGCGCGAGCGCGTGATTGATCGACAGGTGAGGGTTCTACCCCTGCGTAGAGGGCACTCGACCGGTGAAGACTGCGCGGAGGTACGGAGATGAGTGCCGGAGAGAAAGCCAAGGCAAAGGCCGAACAGGTGGCCGGAAAGACCGTGCGGAAGGTCGCCCACGCGGTGCACAAGGACGACCTCGCAGCAAAGGGCGCCGCCCTCGAAGCACGCGGCAAGATGCGGGGCGCGAAAGAGAAGACCAAGGACTCCTTCGAGCGCTGACGGCATCGTGTCAGTGAGTCACTGTGGACGCCGTCGCCGAAGTCCGCCTGGCGGCGCGCGTCGGCCGCCCGTGCGTGTGCGCGGGCGACCGGTGATGCGGGCCTTGGTCCGGTTGTTGCTGCCCTTGGCCTTGCGGCGGGCAGTGGTGGCTGCGCGGCCGTTGGGAGTCGTGCGGTCGCAGGAGCGTGATCGCTCCAGGATGCCTGAGCCTTCCGCGTCCTGTCCCTGACGCTCGGCGCCGCCGTCACGCCCAGCGGTCTGGTGGGGCACCGTGCCTTCCCACGAGGCTGCCCAGCCAGCCGAACAGGAAGCCGGCGGGAATCGACACGAGGACGACCGTCTGCAGGGGGAACCAGTCGATGCGCCACTCAGGGAAGAGTGCCAAGGGGTTGCCGGAGAAGACGGGGCTGCAGATCTGCAGTCCGACGGCGCAGAGCAGGCCGCCGTACAGCGTGCAAAGGAGTCCGGCCCGGGTGTAGCCGCTCCAGAAGACGGAGTACACCAGTGCCGGGAGCAGGCAGGAGGCTGCCACCGCCAGGGACATCGCCGTCAGGAACAGGACGTTCCATCCCTGGACCCAGACTGCCAGCACGATGCACAGCGCACCGACCCCGGCGGACGCCAGGCGGGCGGCGGCCACCTCCCGGCCCTCGGTCGTGCGCCCCCGGCGCAGCGCCTTCGTGTACAGGTCGTGGGCGATCGCTCCTGCAGCGGCCAGGGTGATGCTCGCCACCGCGGCCAGCGTGGTGAGGAACACTGCGGAGGAGACCAGGGCGACGAGAAGTGCCCCGTTCGCGTCGGCGGACGCGCCGCCTGCCAGGTCGCCGGTGAGCAGCAGCAGGGCGCTGTTGCCTCCGGGATCGGCGGCGATGATCGTGGGTGCGCCGATCAACGCGGCGGCCGCGAAGCCCATCAGAGCTGTCAGGAGGCAGAAAGAGGCGACGATGCCGATCGTATGGCGCACCGTACGGCGCGCGGTGGCCGCGTCGGGTGCGGTGCTCAGTTGCAGGGCGACGTGTGGAAGGCACGCCACGCCCAGCACGATGGTGATCATCAGGCCGATGAAGTCGAGCGTGCCCGCCCCGTCGCCGCTGCCCGCGTAGCGGAGGCCGGGACGCGTATAGCCGGCGGGTCGGCCGCTGCCCTGTCCGGCGGCGTCGATCAGCGCATCGGTGTTCCAGTGAAAACGCTGGAGCAGCACGGCTGCCACCGTCAGGGCCGCGCCGAGCAGCACCACCGTTTTGATCGCCTGAATGACGACCGTGCCGCGCATGCCGCCGAACGCCGTGGCGCAGACGACCAGTGCGCCGATCATGACGATGGCTGTCTTCTCGGCGCCGGGCCCGGTCATTCCCAGCAGCGCCGTGGTGGTTGCGCCCGCGCCGGAGAGCTGCACGACCATGACGGGGACGCACACGCTCAGGGTCACGACGGCGGTAGCGATGCGCGCCCCCGGCCCTGGAGCCCGCAGGGCGAACGTGTCGCCCAGGGTGTAACCGGCGCGCTCGCGCAGGGGGCGCGCCAGCAGGAGGAGGACGCCGAGGGACAGCGCGGTGCACAGGGTCATGAACAGACCGTCGTAGCCGAAGACCGCGACGCTTCCCGTGTTGCCGAGCACCGCGGCCGTGGGCAGGTAGACGCCGGACAGGACGAGGGCTCCGCGCAGAGGCTTCAGCCTGCGGCCCGCTGTGTAGAACTCGTTGACCCGGTCCCTCTCGGGGCCGCTGAGAACGCAGATGAACAGGATGGGGACGATGAAGGCCAGAAAGCCCAGCAGGACAAAGGCGTGCGTGTCACTGTCCAGGGCGCCGGGCGCGGCGAGCAGGATCTGCTGACTCATCTGCTCTCCTCCCAGATCTCCTGAGGAGCCGGTCGCGCGTTCGCGCGGCGTTCGTACCGCGCCGCCGTCCACACCAGCAGGGAGCCCTGGACGAGCAGGGCCAGCATGCCGATGGTGGCCTCTCCCCAGACATGGGTGGCCATCAACTCGGCTGCGGAGCAGGCGAGCAGCACGTGCACGGCGAAAGCCGATCCGTTGACCAGGGCGAAGGACACACCTGGGCGGTGAGGCCGTGGACGATGGTGAAGGCGGGGGGCGTGCGGGTGGGTCATGGCGGTCTCCGTAGGTCGGGCGGTCCGAGAGGGCCGGGTGTGGCTGACGGCGGCTTGTCCTGTGCGACGCGCCAGGAGCGGCCGGCCGGCTCTTCGGGGCGCCCTGGCGGTTGACGGGGATGTGCGTGGTAGCCGCAGTCCGCGGAGATGACGGCGGGGTTCCTCGGGCCGACGGCATGCTGCTCGGAACGAGGAAGGGCGGATGAACCGGTGACGGGCCCGTCGGTGCGGGCACGGGGCACCACGGGGTGGCGGTGGACCGGCGCGACGGTGGGGTCCGAGGAGACTCACCGATGTCCTTCGAGGACGCCCGCCTTCAAGGTGCCCTGCCGCACGGTCAACCGCAGGCCCGGCGCCTTCCGGAGGGAGGCCGAAGCCGACGTCCGCGACGCTTGCGTCATCGCCGAAGCCGCCCGTCACCGGCGGGACTTCGTCCCGGTCGGCGTTCTCGCCGACTGCTCGCTGAGCTGCGTTGCCGACAGCACACCGCACCGAACCGGCCGCCGACCGGGTACGGATGGCCGATCGGGTTCGCGACGTGCTCACCGGTGTCTTCCCAGCCCCGGAGCGCGCCGTCCCCGTCTCGGCGGTCACCCGGGCACGCGGCCCGTCGGCCTCCTCCACCTCCTCCAGCGTGGCGTCGGCGATCCAGCCGCGGAGACGGTTCTCGCCGTCTCCGCGGACGAGGACGTTGTTCTGGCTGGTCGAGCCCGCGCATGGCGGCTCCTTCGGAGTGGGTGGAATCGCAGCGGCGGCACGGCTGCGGCGCGGCTGCGGCGCGGCTCGTCCAGGCCGGAGGTCAGTGCCGCTCCGGCGTGACCGGGACAATAACGGAACCAGCAGTAACGTATCTAGGGGGAGGCGGGCAGCTTCTGTGGCTCAAGTGCGGATCCAGCCCGGCTGCTTGGGCCGTAGGCCTTGTCTGCCGCGCTCTGCCGGGGCAGGCCCGCACAGAGATCCACACCGGCGGTTGAGAACGCAACCCACCGGCACCTGCTGATGGAAAAGGCGGCGCGTCCCACCTTCAATGAGGGC
>NZ_JBHWVI010000177.1:0-18523 GCF_042737005.1 Streptomyces sp. NPDC060027 | reverse complement strand
GGTGTGCGCGGGCCCGGCGGGGTGGGGCGGGACGGTCGGGGTGGTCGGGACGGTGGACGGTCGGGCGGTTCGGCGGCCTCGGGGTCGAGTCCGCCGCGAGAACGGCCGGGACCGTCGTCGGCCGGCCGCTCTTCGGCCGCTAGTCGGCGAAGGCGGCGCCGAACTGCGGGGCGCCCGAGGTCGAGACTCCCGAGGTGCTCGGCGAGACGGTGCGGGAGCCGGTCGTGGTGATCACGCTGCCGTTGGAGGGCAGGTAGGTGACCGCGCCGTTGCCGCTGTTCTCGTACGAGCCGACGAGCAGGTCGGCCTTGCCGTCGCCGGTGACGTCGTCGAGCTTGACGTCCGCGCCGAACAGGTCGGACTTCTCGTCGGTGCCGGGGACGCCCGCCGTGCTCTGCGAGAAGGCCTGCGCGCCGGAGGAGACCTTGACGCCCGCCGCGGAGCCGTACAGGACGGTGACCATGCCGGTGTTGGAGACGCCGTCGACGTCCTCGTCCGGGGCGGAGACGACCACGTCCTGGAAGCCGTCGCCGTTGATGTCGCCCAGGTCCAGCTCCCAGCCGAAGCCGTCGCCCTCCTCCGAGGCGCCGGGGACGTTGCCGGTGTTCTGGGTGATGCCGGAGGTGCCGGCCGGGCCGGACGCGGAGCCGTAGGTGATGTTCACCTTGCCGCCGTCGGCGGCGTCCGGGACGGGCGTGCCGTCCTCGGCCGTGGCGTCCCAGCCCGCGCCGCTGACGATGTCGGCGTAGCCGTCGCCGTTGATGTCACCGATGCCGGTGATAATGCCGGGCTTGAGGGCCTGCGCGGACGCGACGCTCAGACCGCTCGCCGTGCCGGGCACGAAGTAGTTCGTGTTCCAGAAGTCGCCGGTCTGCGTCTCGAAGCCGTCGACGATCAGGTCGGTTCTGCCGTCGCCGTTCACGTCGCCCGCGGTCAGGCTGACCGGGCCGTAGGGCTCGTCGTTGGTGCCCGTGTCGATCGGGGGCTTGATCGTCGTACGGCCGCCGGGGGTGCCGGCCGTGCTGAAGCCGCCCTTGTAGACGTAGATCGTGTTCGACGAGCTGCCGACGGCCAGGTCGGCCTTTCCGTCGCCGTCGAAGTCGCCGGCGGCCAGGTCCTTGCCCCAGTAGTCGTGCGAGGAGGGGGACGGGTCCGGGACGCTGATGGCTTTGCCGGTGAGACCGCTCGCGGAGCCCCAGAGGATGGCGAGGCCGCCGCCGTTGGTGTCGGTGCCGACCTTCTCCGACGGGGACCCGACGGCGAGGTCGTCGTATCCGTCGTTGTTGAAGTCGGCGTACGCCGACTCGACGCCGAAGGCGTCCCCGGCCTCGGCGGTGCCCGGGACGCCGGAGGTGTTCTGGCTGATCGTGGAGCGCTTGGCGGACGATACGCCGGTGGAGGTGCCGTAGAGGGCGACGATCTGGCCGGCGCCGGCGTGACCGCTGACGTAGGCGCCGTGCGCCGAGAAGGCCACGTCGCCGCGACCGTCTCCGTTGAAGTCGGCCTGCGGGACCGTGGCGGAGTCCGCGGCGGTCGCGGTCGCGGCCGAGAAGGTGAGCAGACCGCCCGTCAGCGCGGCAGCGGTGGCCGTCGCGAGGGCGAGTCGCACGTGGTGCGGGTGACGCTTGTGCATGCTGGATTCTCCTGCGGCATGCGGGGACGCTTGGCGCGCATCCCCTGTCAATGGGAGCCGACCGTCCGCGTTTGCCGTGAGTTGTCCGGCAGTTCACTGACCGATCGGCGAACAGGAGACCGTTGATGGGGTGTCAGGGTTGTACGTGAGTTCGAGAAATTTCAGCGACCGCTGAGTTCCCTGTGACCGCTGAGCTCTGTGTGACCGCTGAGTTCCGTGTGACTGTCGAGCCCCCCGTGACCCGTGACCCCGGAGCCCGCAGGCCTACGACGTCAGGAACTCCGATGTCGAGAAGGTGACCGCCGGCCTGGTCGCGAGCAGACCCTTCGCCTCGCCCGGGAACACGGCCACCGTGTCCCTGGTCTCGCCCCGGTACGTCCGCACCACCAGGTCGGCACGCCCGTCCCCGGTGAAGTCGGCGACGGCCAGGACGCGGGTGGTGCCCTCGGCGGGCGGCTTCACGGTCACCGTGCCGGTCGCGGACAGTCCGGCCGCCCGGCCCCGGAGGACGCGCAACGCCGTTCCGCTGGAGACGAGTTCGCTGAGCCCGTCCCCGTCGAAGTCACCCGCGTCGAGGACCGATCCCGGGATGGCGACCGTCCCGCGGGCGGCGCCGGGGAGGTCGTAGCGCAGAGACGTTCCGCCCATCGATCCGACGGCCGCGTCGAGTGCCCTGCCCCGTCCGAAGCGGCCGAACGCCACGTCGACGCCGGCCGGCAGGGAGGCCCCGGTGCGGGTGGGGCCCGCCGGTCCGCCGAGGACGACGGCGGAGGTGGCGGCGCCGTCGGCCGCCGTACGGACGAGGAGGTCGTCGTAGCCGTCGCGGTTCACGTCGGCGGCGGGCCCGGTCGGCACATTGCCCGGCGATGCGAGCGGCTTCCCCGCGGCGCGCGGGGTGCCCTTGCGGCTGAACGGGCCGCGCAGATAGCTCAGTTCGCCGTTGGAGGCGTGCACGACGAGGTCCTGCGCGCCGTCGCCGTCGAAGTCGCCGCAGACCGGCTGGTCGGGCCAGTCATTGCCGAAACGTGCCTGCGCGGGGATGACGAGCCGCACTCCCTTGCCGTTCAGGCCGTCGGGGGAGCCGAAGAGGATCTGGAGGGGGACCGGGGGCTGCCCCTGGCCGTCGTAGGGCGGGTCGGTCGACACGACGAGATCCGTGTAACCGTCCTTGTCCAGGTCGCAGCTCTCCTCCGCGTCGAAGACGGCGGGGAGCCGGCCCTTGGTCGCGGCGGCCTGCTTGCGCGGATCGAGCAACTGCCGCGCCCCGGGCGTGAGTCCGCGCGCACCGCCGTAGACGATCCCGATGCCCGCGTCGTCGGCGTGGCTCTGCTCCTTGACCAGGTCGTCGATCACCAGGTCGCGGTGTCCGTCGCCGTTGAAGTCGTCGGCGACCTTGCTGCCCTTGCCATGCGGTACGGGGAGCGGGGCCGGGGCGTCGGCGACCCGCACGGGTGTGTGCTCGGGGGCCGCGGCGCCGCCGGTGGGGCCGCAGGCGGCGAGGAGGAGGACGCACCCGAGAGCCGTCGCCGTATGTGTCCCGCGTGTTCGCCCGCGCACCGCTCACCTCGTCAGCCCCGTTGAAAACGACTGGGTAATGATGCACGCGTTCGAGATACGGCGACACCCCCGTGCTCCGGAGAGCACGGGGGTGCCGGTCGTACCGATCGGATCCGGCCGGTCGGCTGTGCGGGCCGGCCGGACCTCTCGTGCCGCTACTTCACGGGTTCGGGCTCCGGCTCGTTCTCCGACTCGGACGCGCCCGCCGGGGGCTCGTCGTCGACCGGGGTCTTGACGGACTCCAGGAGAAGCTGGGCGACGTCGACGACCTGGATCGACTCCTTGGCCTTGCCGTCGTTCTTCTTGCCGTTGACCGAGTCGGTCAGCATGACGAGGCAGAACGGGCAGGCGGTGGAGACGATGTCCGGGTTCAGCGACAGGGCCTCGTCGACGCGCTCGTTGTTGATGCGCTTGCCGATCCGCTCCTCCATCCACATCCGCGCGCCACCGGCACCGCAGCAGAAGCCGCGCTCCTTGTGGCGGTGCATCTCCTGCTGGCGCAGGCCCGGGACGGCGGACATGATCTCGCGCGGGGGCGTGTAGACCTTGTTGTGGCGGCCCAGGTAGCAGGGGTCGTGGTAGGTGATGAGCCCCTCCACCGGGGTCACCGGGAGCAGCTTGCCCTCGTCGATGAGGTGCTGGAGCAGCTGGGTGTGGTGGATGACCTCGTAGTCGCCGCCGAGCTGCGGGTACTCGTTGCCGATGGTGTTGAGGCAGTGCGGGCAGGTGGCGACGATCTTCTTCGCCGTCCGCGGCTTCTTGGTCGATTCGTCCTCGTCGTCCTCGCCGAACGCCATGTTCAGGGCGGCGACGTTCTCCATGCCGAGTTCCTGGAACAGCGGTTCGTTGCCGAGGCGGCGGGCGGAGTCACCGGTGCACTTCTCGTCGCCGCCCATGATCGCGAACTTGACGCCCGCCATGTGCAGCAGTTCGGCGAAGGCCTTCGTGGTCTTCTTCGCCCGGTCCTCCAGGGCGCCGGCGCAGCCGACCCAGTACAGGTACTCGACCTCGGTCAGGTCCTCGATGTCGCGGCCGACGACGGGGATCTCGAAGTCGACCTCCTTGGTCCATTCGAGGCGCTGCTTCTTGGCCAGACCCCAGGGGTTGCCCTTCTTCTCCAGGTTCTTGAGCATCGTGCCCGCCTCGGACGGGAACGCGCTCTCGATCATCACCTGGTAGCGGCGCATGTCGACGATGTGGTCGATGTGCTCGATGTCGACCGGGCACTGCTCGACACAGGCGCCGCAGGTGGTGCAGGACCACAGGACGTCCGGGTCGATGACGCCGTTCTCCTCGGCGGTGCCGATGAGGGGGCGCTCGGCCTCGGCGAGGGCGGCCGCGGGGACGTCCTTGAGCTGCTCCTCGGACGCCTTCTCCTCGCCCTCCATGTTCTTGCCGCCGCCGGCCAGCAGGTACGGGGCCTTGGCGTGCGCGTGGTCGCGCAGCGACATGATGAGGAGCTTGGGGGAGAGGGGCTTGCCGGTGTTCCAGGCGGGGCACTGCGACTGGCAGCGGCCGCACTCGGTGCAGGTGGAGAAGTCGAGCAGGCCCTTCCAGGAGAACTGCTCGACCTGGGAGACACCGAAGACGTCGTCCTCACCGGGGTCGGTGAAGTCGATGGCCTTGCCGTCCGAGGTCATCGGCTGGAGGCCGCCGAGGGCGGTCCCGCCGGTTGCCTCGCGCTTGAACCAGATGTTCGGGAACGCCAGGAAGCGGTGCCAGGCCACGCCCATGTTGGTGTTGAGCGAGACCACGATCATCCAGATGAACGAGGTGCTGATCTTCACCATGGCGGTGAGGTAGATCAGGTTCTGCAGGGTGGTGACGCCAAGCCCCTTGAAGGCCAGAACCAGCGGGTACGAGGCGAAGTACGCGGCCTCGTAGTGCTCCACGTGGTGGATGGCGCCCTCGAGGCCACGCAGCACGTAGATGGCGAGGCCGATGGTGAGGATGACGTACTCGACGAAGTACGCCTGGCCGGCCTTGGAGCCCGCGAAGCGGGACTTGCGGCCGGGGCGGGACGGCAGGCTCATCAGGCGGATCACGATGAGCACGGCGATACCGAGGATCGTCATCACGCCGATGAACTCGATGTACAGCTCGAAAGGCAGGAAGCCGCCGATGACCGGCAGCGTCCAGTCGGCCTGGAAGAGCTGGCCGAAGGCTTGGGCCAGGGTCGGCGGCAGGGTCAGGAAGCCAATCGCCACGAACCAGTGGGCGAAGCCCACGATGCCCCAGCGGTTCATCCGCGTGTGGCCGAGGAACTCCTTGACGAGCGTCACGCTGCGCGCGTAGGGGTTGTCGGTCCGCGTACCGGCCGGGACCGGCTGGCCCAGTTTGAAGTACTGGACGAACTGACCGATGGCGCGTGCGAGCAGCGCGACGCCGACCACGGTCAGGACCAGCGACACAATGATCGCGGCGAGTTGCATTCGGGGGCTCCTCGGGCCTGCGAGGTGTTGCTTCGAGGGTGACCTCGAAGGTGATTACTAAGCGGTAACTTATGCAGTCCGTCTGAGACTACCCACTTCTTCCGCCGCACTGTAGCCAGAGGTGCGGTGATCTGCGTCGCTGAGGGAAGCCTGACCGACCGCGCCGGGGGCGGGCAGAAGGTCCGGTCGGCCCGGGAGCGACAGGACACGTAAACCCGATCGTGTTATTCGCACAATACTGTGACAATTACCCCTAAATTAGCGATGTGCTGTACGGAATCTCGGCCGCCACCGCCGCTCTGCTCCTCGCCGCCGCGCTCGCCGCGCTGCTGCGGTCGTTCTCTCTGCGCTTCGGTGTGGCCGACGGGACGGGGCCACCCTCCCGCCGGGCCAGGCCGCGAGCGCCCGGGAGAGGGCGGCCGGTCCCCCTGCTCGGCGGGGTGGCCGTCGTGGCCGGGACGGCGTTCGTCGGCTGGGCCGGCGACTGGACCGGTGTCGCCCCGCTCGGACCGGAGGCCGGACGGCTGCTGGTCGCCGGGATCGCGGTCGCCCTGCTCGGGCTGGCCGCCGATCTGCTCCCCGTGCCCCCGGTCGTGTGCGTGGCCGGAGTCGCCGCGGCCGCCGCGCTGACCGTTCCCCATGACGAACTCGGCGTGCCGGGAGGGGTGCTGGCCGTCGTCTGGGTCGTCCTCGTGACGCACGCCTTCCGCTCCCTCGACCATGCCGACGGGGTGATGGGGACGGTCGGCGTGATCACCGCGTTCGCGCTCAGCGGGTGCGCGGCGGCCGAGGTCATGGACGGGCTCGCGGCGCTGCTCAGCGTGCTGGCCGCCGCCCTCACCGGCCTTCTGATGCACGGATGGCCGCCGGCCCGGATCGCGCCGGGCCGGTGCGGGTCGCTGTTCGCCGGGTTCGTGCTGGCCTCGGCGGTCGTGCTGGTGCACGCGGAGCGGCCCGCGGGGCCCGGCTTCGGTGCCGGGTTCGCGCTGACGGCCGTGGCCAGCGCCGACGCCGTCCTGGTCCTCGTGTCGCGGCGGCGGGCGGGGAGACCGCTGCTGCGGCCCGCGCCGGACCATCTGGTGCACCGGCTGCGGCGGGCGGGGCTGACCCGGCAGGGGGTCCTGGTCGTGACAGGGCTCGCCGCGTTCGCGGGTGCGCTCGTCGGGCTGCTCATCGATCTGGGGTGGCTGGGGGCGGGGGCCGCCTGGTGGGTGGCCGGTGCCGTGGCGCTGGTCGCCGTCGCGGGGGCCGTTCGTCCGGGGCCCCGCTCGCGCCGTACCCCTCCGCATGCGATTCCCTCCCCCGGGGGACCCGTCCCGAGATCCGCGTACCGGCCGGGGAGACCCCGCCGGGCGGCTCCGGACGCGGTGAGGGTGCACTGACGCTGAGAGAAAACCGCAGGCCAGAGGCTACCTGCGTGTAAGGAACGGATAAGAGTTGAGCCCCTACGACTCAGGTCTGTTGACCGAGAGGCGGACGTCGTGCACACTTGAGTCCGTTCCACTCAAGTCATTGCTGGAGGAATCGAAATGGCACGTGCGGTCGGCATCGACCTGGGCACGACGAACTCTGTCGTCAGCGTTCTGGAGGGCGGCGAGCCCACCGTCATCACCAACGCCGAGGGCGCCAGGACCACGCCGTCCGTCGTCGCCTTCGCGAAGAACGGTGAGGTGCTCGTCGGCGAGGTCGCCAAGCGCCAGGCGGTCACGAACGTGGACCGGACCATCCGTTCGGTGAAGCGTCACATGGGCACGGACTGGAAGATCGAGCTCGACGGGAAGAGCTTCAACCCGCAGCAGATGAGCGCCTTCATCCTGCAGAAGCTGAAGCGTGACGCCGAGGCGTACCTGGGCGAGAAGGTGGCCGACGCGGTCATCACCGTCCCGGCGTACTTCAACGACTCCGAGCGTCAGGCGACGAAGGAGGCCGGCGAGATCGCGGGCCTGAACGTCCTGCGCATCGTGAACGAGCCCACCGCCGCGGCCCTGGCGTACG
The DNA here is from genome assembly GCF_042737005.1 of Streptomyces sp. NPDC060027. NCBI lineage: Bacteria > Bacillati > Actinomycetota > Actinomycetes > Kitasatosporales > Streptomycetaceae > Streptomyces > Streptomyces sp. NPDC060027. Next base: position 10,906 of record NZ_JBHWVI010000177.1, on the reverse strand, counting down.
GCCTCGACAAGGACGACCAGACGATCCTCGTCTTCGACCTCGGTGGCGGCACCTTCGACGTGTCCCTCCTGGAGATCGGTGACGGCGTCGTCGAGGTGAAGGCCACCAACGGTGACAACCACCTCGGTGGTGACGACTGGGACCAGCGGGTCATGGACTACCTGGTCAAGCAGTTCCAGGCCGGTCACGGCGTGGACCTGTCCAAGGACAAGATGGCCCTCCAGCGCCTCCGCGAGGCCGCTGAGAAGGCGAAGATCGAGCTGTCCTCGTCCACCGAGACCTCGATCAACCTGCCCTACATCACGGCGTCCGCCGAGGGCCCGCTGCACCTGGACGAGAAGCTCACGCGCGCCCAGTTCCAGCAGCTGACGGCCGACCTTCTGGAGCGCTGCAAGACGCCGTTCCACAACGTCATCAAGGACGCCGGCATCAACCTCTCCGAGATCGACCACGTCGTTCTCGTGGGCGGCTCCACCCGTATGCCCGCCGTCGCCGAGCTCGTCAAGGAGCTGACCGGTGGCAACGAGGCCAACAAGGGTGTGAACCCGGACGAGGTCGTCGCCATCGGCGCCGCACTCCAGGCCGGTGTCCTCAAGGGTGAGGTCAAGGACGTCCTGCTCCTCGACGTGACCCCGCTGTCCCTCGGTATCGAGACCAAGGGAGGGATCATGACCAAGCTCATCGAGCGCAACACCACGATCCCGACCAAGCGCTCCGAGATCTTCACGACGGCCGAGGACAACCAGCCGTCCGTCCAGATCCAGGTCTACCAGGGCGAGCGCGAGATCGCGGCGTACAACAAGAAGCTCGGGATGTTCGAGCTGACCGGTCTGCCGCCGGCCCCGCGTGGCGTCCCGCAGATCGAGGTCGCCTTCGACATCGACGCCAACGGCATCATGCACGTGACCGCGAAGGACCTGGGCACGGGCAAGGAGCAGAAGATGACCGTCACCGGCGGCTCCTCGCTGCCGAAGGACGAGGTCGACCGGATGCGCCAGGAGGCCGAGAAGTACGCGGAGGAGGACCACGCCCGCCGCGAGGCCGCCGAGACCCGCAACCAGGGCGAGCAGCTCGTCTACCAGACGGAGAAGTTCCTCAAGGACAACGAGGACAAGGTCCCCGGTGACGTCAAGACCGAGGTCGAGGCCTCCGTCGAGGAGCTGAAGGCCGCGCTCAAGGGCGAGGACACCGCCGAGATCCGTACCGCCACCGAGAAGGTCGCCGCGGTCTCGCAGAAGCTGGGCCAGGCCATGTACGCCGACGCCCAGGCCGCGCAGGCGGCGGGCGGCGACGCTCCCGGTGCCGAGGCCCCGAGGGCCGACGACGACGTCGTCGACGCCGAGATCGTCGACGAGGACCGCAAGGACGGTGCCGCGTGACGGAGGAGACCCCGGGCTTCGAAGAGCAGCCCGACGTCCCTTCCGGCGCCACCTCTGACGACGCCGAGCCGCAGTCCGCCACCCCCTCTGCGGAGGGGGCGGCGGCCCCGGACGGGGACGTAGCAGCACAGTTGGTCGGCCTGACGGCCCAGCTGGACCAGGCACGCACGGCAGTCACCGAGCGCACCGCGGACCTCCAGCGGCTCCAGGCCGAGTTCCAGAACTACCGCCGCCGTGTCGAGCGCGACCGGATCGCGGTCAAGGAGGTCGCCGTGGCGAGCCTCCTGACCGAGCTCCTGCCCGTGCTCGACGACATCGGCCGCGCGCGGGACCACGGCGAGCTCGTCGGCGGATTCAAGTCCGTCGCCGAGTCCCTCGAGACCGTCGCGGCGAAGATGGGGCTCCAGCAGTTCGGCAAGGAGGGCGAGCCCTTCGACCCGACGATCCACGAGGCCCTGATGCACTCGTACGCGCCGGACGTCACGGAGACGACGTGCGTGGCGATTCTGCAGCCGGGGTATCGCTTCGGCGAGCGCACCATCCGCCCCGCGCGGGTGGCCGTCGCCGAACCGCAGCCCGGGGCGCAGACGGTCAAGGCCGAGGAATCGGCCGAGGCGGTCGAGGACAAGGAGACCGGTGGCCCGGACGAGGGCTGAGCTTGACCGGATGAGGAAGGAGGGACGTCGGGGATGAGCACCAAGGACTTCATCGAGAAGGACTTCTACAAGGTCCTCGGCGTCCCCAAGGACGCCACCGAGGCCGAGATCAAGAAGGCGTACCGGAAGCTCGCCCGCGAGTTCCACCCGGACGCCAACAAGGGCAACACCAAGGCCGAGGATCGCTTCAAGGAGATCTCCGAGGCGAACGACGTCCTCGGCGACCCCAAGAAGCGCAAGGAGTACGACGAGGCACGCGCCCTCTTCGGCAACGGTGGCTTCCGGCCGGGTCCCGGCGCGGGCGGCGGCAACTTCAACTTCGACCTGGGCGACCTCTTCGGAGGCGGTGCCCAGGGCCAGGGAGCGGGAGGAGCCGGCGGCTTCGGCGGCGGCATCGGGGACGTCTTCGGCGGCCTGTTCAACCGCGGCGGCGCCACCACGGGGACGCGTACGCAGCCCCGGCGTGGCCAGGACATCGACACCGAGGTCACGCTGTCCTTCACGGAGGCGGTGGACGGCGCGACCGTTCCGCTGCGCATGACCTCGCAGCAGCCGTGCAAGGCCTGCTCCGGCACCGGCGACAAGAACGGCACACCGCGCGTGTGCCCGACCTGTGTCGGCACCGGCCAGGTGGCACGGGGCTCCGGTGGCGGGTTCTCGCTGACGGACCCCTGCCCGGACTGCAAGGGCCGCGGCCTCATCGCCGAGCACCCCTGCATGGAGTGCACGGGCAGCGGCCGCGCCAAGTCGTCCCGCACGATGCAGGTCCGCATCCCGGCGGGGGTCACCGACGGGCAGCGGATCCGGCTGCGCGGCAAGGGCGCGCCCGGCGAACGGGGCGGCCCGTCCGGCGACCTGTACGTCACCGTCCATGTGGACGCCCACCCGGTCTTCGGCCGCAAGGGCGACAACCTCACCGTCACCGTGCCCGTCACCTTCACGGAGGCGGCGCTCGGTGGAGAGGTGAAGGTGCCGACGCTGGGCGGACCCGCGGTGACCCTGAAGCTGCCGCCGGGCACGCCCAATGGACGCACCATGCGCGCCCGGGGAAGGGGCGCGGTCCGCAAGGACGGCACCCGGGGCGATCTCCTCGTCACCGTCGAAGTGGCGGTCCCCCAGGACGTGTCGGGCAAGGCTCGTGACGCCCTGGAGGCGTATCGCGAGGCGACCGCGGGTGAGGATCCGCGGGCGGAGCTGTTCCAGGCCGCGAAGGGAGCATGACGGAGCCATGGATACGACCGGGCGTCGGCGCAACCCGTACGAACTGACCGAGGAGACACCGGTCTACGTCATCTCGGTGGCGGCCCAGCTCTCCGGACTGCATCCGCAGACCCTGCGTCAGTACGACCGGCTGGGTCTGGTCTCTCCCGACCGCACGGCCGGGCGGGGCCGCCGCTACTCGGCCCGTGACATCGAACTGCTGCGCGCCGTCCAGCAGTTGTCGCAGGACGAGGGCATCAACCTGGCCGGCATCAAGCGCATCATCGAGCTGGAGAACCAGGTGGCCGCGCTCCAGTCCCGCGTGGCGGAGCTGGAGTCGGCCCTCGACGGCGCCGCGGCCGCCATGCAGCAGCGCGAGGCCGCCGTGCACGCCTCGTACCGTCGCGACCTGGTCCCGTACCAGGAGGTCCAGCAGACCAGCGCGCTGGTGGTGTGGCGACCGAAGCGGTCGTCCGAGTAGGACCCGAACACCTCAAGGGGCCCGGAGGTCATCGACCTCCGGGCCCCTTCGTGTGTCGTCACGCGTCTAACGGTTGACCATGACCTCGACCGAGGCCTCCCGCTCACCCACCCGGCCGTACACGTCCACGGCGCGCACGGAGACCGTGCAGGGACCCGTGTACCGCGGGGTCCAGGCGATGCTGTCCGAGTCCGTGAACCGGGTGCCGCTGGAGCCGCAGGCTCCGGAGATGTCCCAGGAGTACCCCTTCAGCGGCCGTCCCTCGTCACCCGTCCCGGGCCGTACGCCGAGGGTGATGGGGAAGCGGGTTCCTCCCTCGGAGACCACGGTCAGCCGCGGCGCGGCGGGCCCGGTGGCGGTGGCCGGCGTCAGACGGTCGACGGCGGCCTGCGCGGAGGGCACCGACTCCGCGCCCCCGTCGTCGACCGAGGCGACGTAGTAGAACGCGGTGCCCTGCGGGGCGGAGGTGTCCCCGTAGGAGGTGTCCGTCGCCCCGGCGCCGCCCACCAGGGTCCACGCGCCCTGAGCGGACGTACGGCGATAGACGTGGAACCCGGTGACCATCGCGTCGGGGTCCTTCGCCAGGGTCCAGGTGACCTGGGTGGACGCGTCGGCGGCAGTGCCCCGGAGCGCGGACGGCGCGGGCGCCGTGGACTCCTCGGGGCGCATGACCGTCACGCCCTCGGAGACGGGCGAGATGTTCCCGGCGCCGTCGACGGCCTGGACGGTGTACCTGTAGTCGGTCCCCACCTCCGCGATCGGGTCCGTGTAGGACGTCCCGAACACGGGCTCGGGCCCGTCGGGGTCGCTCTGCCCGAGCGGTGCGGCCCACACCTGGTAGTGGTCGACGTCCGCCGAAGAGGCCGACCACGTCAGGGCGTTGCCCGCGGTGGTGCCCTGACCCGACAGACCGGTGACGCGCGCGGGCACCGTCCGGTCGGCGGTGGTCACCGAGCGGGCCGTCGTCCCCTCGGACTCGTTGCCCGCCTTGTCGTAGGCACGGACCTCGTAGTCATAGGTCACGCCGGTCACCGGGAGGGTCGTGTCGGTGTACGAGGTGGCGGTCGTCGTGGTCAGCCGTGTCCAGGTGGTGCTGTTCTTGAGGCGGCGGTAGACGCGGTAGCCCGCGAGGTCCATCTCCTTGTTCTTCGACCAGGAGACCTTGGCCTTGCCCGTGACGGTGTCGTACGTCGCCGAAGAGCCGGTCGGCACAAGTGGCTTGATCTTGTCGATAGCGGCGGAAGTGACGGGTTTGTAGGCGAAGGTGACATTTGCCTTTCCCGTCCAATTGACGAAGTCGATGCGCAGAGTGTGCTTTCCGTGTGGAATGGCGAGGTTGACCGTTTTGGACCGGGTGGCCGGAACGTTCTTCCAGAGGTCGACCTTGGGCTCCTCGTCCAGATAGACCCGTATTCCGTCCTGCGCCGTCACGAGGAGGGTGAAGGGGCCGCCCGAGCCGAAATCCCGGGTCACTGTCCAGCGGACGCCGAAGCCGTTGGCGGGCAGGCCCGGGGCGGGCGCGCCGGAACCCCAGTTCTGGTCGATCGCGGAGTCGCAGTCCGTCTTCTTCGGTGTGCCCGAGAATGTGGTGTTCGCATAGAACTGCCGCTTATAAACGGGCGATGTGCAGTTCGTCACTGCGGAGGAGGCGGTGCCGGCCGCGGTGAGCAGTCCGCCCGCGGTGGCGAGCACGAGGACCGAGGAGAGCGTGCCCGTCGTGCTGATGGCTCTGTTCATGCGTTCCTTCTGGTCCGCCCGATCGTCAACAGCGGTTAAAAACCGTTGACGATCACGACTCCCGGGAGCGGGAGTTGGTTGTACACGTGAATGACAGAAGGTGAAGCTGAGGGGATTGCTCGAAGGTTGGGCGTAGTCTCTTCCCGTCGTGTTCACTTGTGGAACACGAAACGCCGTTGCCATCTCGTTAAGTGGTTACTCCTTGACGCTGAGGTGATCGCCGCGTTGGCTTTCAGCCACCTGGGTCGCAATGCTGCAACCTCGCCCGGAAGGCACCTGATGTGAACACTCGTAACACCGGCCTCCGCCGTACCGTCATATCCCTGGCGTCGTCCGCCATGGCCATCACACTCGTCGGCTGCGGCGCGGGCGGGCTCGGTGGAAGCGACACCAAGGCCAGCCCCACGAAGGGCGACGACATCACGGTGGGTCTGCTCCTTCCGGAGAAGGAGAACACCCGTTACGAGAAGTTCGACTACCCGATCATCGCGGAGCAGGTGAAGAAGCTCACCGAGAAGAAGGGCACCGTCGCCTACGCCAACGCCGAGCAGGACGCCGCCAAGCAGCTCCGCCAGCTCCAGCAGATGGTGGACGACAAGGTCGACGTCATCCTGGTGGACGCGGTGGACTCGGTCTCCATCGCGAAGGGCGTGCGCAAGGCCAAGGACGCCGGTATCCCGGTCATCGCCTACGACCGTCTGGCGCAGGGCCCGATCGACGCGTACATCTCCTTCGACAACGAGCTGGTCGGTCAGGTCCAGGGCAAGGCCCTGGTTGCCGCGCTGGGCCCCAACCCCGGCTCGAAGAAGATCATCATGATGAACGGCTCGCCGACCGACCCGAACGCGGCGCAGTTCAAGGCCGGTGCCCTCAGTGAGCTCGAGGACAAGGTGATCATCGCCAAGAAGTACGACACCAAGGACTGGAACCCGGTCAACGCCAAGGCCAACATGGAGACGTCCATCCAGGCCGTCGGCCTGAGCAACATCGCCGGTGTCTACTCCGCCAACGACGGCATCGCGGGCGCGGTCATCGACTCCCTCAAGAGCGCGGGCGTCAGCAAGGTGCCGCCGGTCACCGGCCAGGACTCCGAGCTCATCGCCGTGCAGCGGATCATCAAGGGCGACCAGTTCATGAGCGTGTACAAGTCGTACCCGCAGGAGGCCAGCGCCGCCGCCGAGATGGCGGTCGCCAAGGTCCAGGGCCGCTCGATCGAGTTCGACGCCCTCACCCGTGACAAGGTCAGCAGCCCCACGGACAAGGACATCCCGGCCCAGCTCGTGCCCGTGGTGGGTCTGACCAAGGACAACATCGAGGACACGGTCATCCAGGACAGCATCTACAACGTCAAGCAGATCTGCGTGGCACCGTACAAGGCGGCCTGCGCCGCGATCGGTCTCAAGTAGGTCGCCCGGCCGGGGCGCCCCGGCCGGGCGCTCACCGCACCGTCTCGGGGCGAGGCGGTCGGCACGGGTCCTCGCCGTCGTGACGGGCGGCGAGGAGGGTCCTTCGGGGGTGCTGGGCGGCGGTCCGCCCGTCCGGCAACCGGATGTCCCGGCCGGGCCCCACCCGGCCTCTCTGGGGCCCTTGGGGCCCCTGGGGTCGTGCGCTCCGCGGTGCGGCATGATCGCCGCATGTCCAGGATCGTGTTGATGTCCGACCCGAAGATCGCCGCGATACCCGTCGTGGACTGCGGCGAGCCGCTCCTCGACGTACGGGCGGAGGACCCCTTCCCCCTCGACGCCCGCAGACGGGACGACTCGGGGGCGTACGCGCATCTGCGCGAAGGGGTGCTGAACCGGCTCGTGGCGGCCGGGGAGCTGCTGCCCGACGGCATACGGCTGCTGTTCGTCGAGGGCTACCGCCCGCCCTCGCTGCAGCGGCTCTACTTCGACCGGTACGCCGCCGGACTGCGGGCGGAACACCCCGAGTGGGACGCCGCGCGCCTGCGCGACGCGGCGAGCCGTTACGTGTCCCCGCCCGAGATCGCCCCGCACAGCGCGGGCGCCGCCGTCGACCTCACCCTCGTCGACGCGGACGGCCGGGAGCTGGACATGGGCACCCCGGTGAACGCGAACCCCGAGGAGAGCGACGGCGCCTGCTACAGCGCCGCGGACGGCATCAGCGGGACGGCACGGGCCCACCGTCGGCTGCTGTCCGACGCGCTGACCGCCGCGGGCCTAGTCAACTACCCCACCGAGTGGTGGCACTGGTCGTACGGCGACCGCTACTGGGCGCTCGCCACGGGCGCCGGTCACGCGCTCTACGGGCCCCGCGAACTCGAGGGGTGAGTTCCGGGGCGAACTCGACGCCGAGGCCGGTCGGACGTCCGGGAGACGCCCTCTTCAGCTTGTTGCAACGGGCGCGGCGGGGGTCAGGATTTATCAGGATGAGCAGGGGTGAAAAGACGCCCGGGGGCAGCGCAGCCGTGTTGCGATGCCGGACGCGTCCGCGCATAGTTGCGCTGCGGAGGACGCCCTGACGCGGGCTCACGCCAGGGACGGAGCGGGAGCCAGGGGTGGGAGATGGCCGGGCACGGGACGGACAGGCATCCGCACGGCGCTGACCGACTGTGCGAGGCCGGCGACCGGGTGTACTCCCGGGCCGTGCGGCGGGGCCGGGTGCCCCGCGAGGACGCCGAGGCGGTGCCCTGCCTGGTGGAGCTGGCGTTGCTGCACCCCGATCCCGACGACATGGGCTGGCTGGTGCCGACCTCGCCCCAGGAGGTCATGACACGGCTCCTGCGGGGCGTGTACGAGGAAGTCAGCGCGAGCCAGGCCCGGGTGGGCGACGCGGTGTCGGCCTTCGAGTGGTACGCGGGGCTCGGCGGCCGGGTACGGGCACCGGCCGAGGGAGTGGCGATCCGTGTCCTCGACGGGCTGCCGCGGATCCACGCCGCCATGGACAAGGCCACCTCGGAGTGCACCAGTGAGGTGCTGACGGTGCAGCCGGGCGGCATCCGGCGCGAGGACGAACTCGTGGAGGGCCTGCACCGGGCCCTGGAGATGCGGCGGCGCGGGGTGCGCATGCGCGATCTGTACACCCACGTGGCGCGGCACGGCCAAGGGCTGCTGAACTACATGGAGTTGATGGGCGACGCGGCCGAGGCCCGTACCCTCGACGAGGTGGTCGAACGCCTCATCCTCTTCGACCGTACGGTCGCCTTCATCCCCGCGAACCCGGACCGCACGATCGCGCTGGAACTGCGGCACCCGGCGCTGGTGGACTACCTGGTGACGGTCTTCGAGCGGCTGTGGCGGCTGGCGATCCCGCTGGCCTCACCGCTCCCCTCGACGGGCATCGAGGGCATCACCCACCGGGAGCGGTCCATCGCGGCGCTGCTGGCCGAGGGGCACCAGGACGCGGTTGTCGCGGAACGCCTGGGCATCAGCGTGCGGACGTGCCGGGCGCACATCGCCCGGCTGTCGGAGACGCTGGGCGCGGCGAGCCGGACGCAGCTGGGCGTACGGATCGCTCAGGCGGGCCTGGACGGGCCGCAGCGGTCTCCGGCGCTGGAGACCGTCACCGTCGCGGAGGCGGCCCCTGGAGCCCCCGGTGTGCCCGACCGGGGCTCCCCGGGCGGCCGTTGACGCCGCCGGGGCCGGACTCCTGCTCCCGCCGCCGGGGTCACTCCCCTCCCTCGGGCTGGTCCAGGAGTCCCGACTGCGCTATCAGGAAACCGAGTTGCGCGCGGCTTCCGCTGCCGAGGGCGGAGGCCAGCTTGGCGATGTGGGCACGGCAGGTGCGGACGTTCATGCCCAGGCGGCGGGCTATGGCCTCGTCCACGTGGCCCTCCACGAGCAGTTTCGCGATGGAGTGCTGGATGTCCGTGATGCCGTCGGGGGCGGTTTCGTAGGGTGCGCCGGCGCTCAGCGGGACGGAGCGGCCCCACATGAACTCGAAGACCTTGATCAGGTAGCGGACGAGGCCCGGGTGACGAAGCTCGAGGGCCACCTTCTGGTCGTCGCGGGTGGGGATGAAGGCGACGGTCTCGTCGCAGATGATGAGCCGCTCGACCAGCTCGTCGATGGTGCGGTGCTCCACCTTGCCGTTCGAGAGCTGCTCCACGTAGGCCAGTTTCTCGGGGCTGTATCGCGCGGTGTGCTGATAGAGGGTCCGTATGCGCACACCACGTTCGATCAAAGGCCTGTCCCGCTCCAGCCCCTGAATGAGGTTGCGTTCGGGACGGGGGCCGCTCGGCTGGACCGTGAGCATCTCGGTCTGGCACTGGGCCGTGGCCAGGTCGAGTGCCGCGTTGATCCGGTCGTTGCCCTCGAGCACTGTGATCGAGTGAGTCGTCGCAGGCGCTTGCGCGCTGAGGGTCATGAACGGCTCGAAAGCATCGGCCAGTTGGATCGACATCCGTCTGCGCTCGGTGATTTCGCGCTCTATGGCGTTGAGCCGTTGGGCCAGGGCGGCCGACGGGGGCACGGGGCGCAGCCAGTTCGCATCGTCAGGATCCGGGTGGAGAAGGGCGAACTCCATCAAACAGGGAGTGCTCTCCACGTCTGCGCGGGCGATACGTCCCGTGCGGAGAGCGTTCGCATAAAGTCGGCCACCTTCCCCACACAACTCCGTCACCGCATGGGGATGTGTCGCTTTAGTCCCATTGGTTATCAAATCTCCACCCCCCAGGGTCCTGAACGTGCAGGAACATGATGCATCGATTGTGTGGCCATGACCTCCCTGAATGAGCCATCGTCGTATCCGACGGGGGAAGAGGGGACCTTCAAGTGAGGACGAAGCCGATTATGCGTAAGAAAATGCTTCGCTTGGTGCTTGTCGCCGCCTTCTCCGCCGTCACGGCCTTCGGAGCGCTGAGTGGCCTCTCCGATGCGAAGGGCGACGTTCGAGCAGACAGTGTCTGGCCAGCGGCAGTCGCGGTCACCGCAGTAGCCGGCGACAGCGTTTGGCCGGTGTCTCCTGACCGCACTGACGACAGCGTCTGGGCTTGACATGACTATTCCCCCGGACGACCGTTCCTTTCGCCGAGAAATGGCCACCGCCTACCGGTCCGGCTGGCACTTCATCGATCTGGTCACCGCCATCCCCGGCAGCGGCGACTCGCTGATGGTGACCGTGTTCGGGGAGCCCGTGGTCGTCACCCGCGACGATGACGAGGACGTACGGGCCTACCGGTGTCTGCGGCGGCCTCGGGGGGCGCCACAGCCAGTACGGTGCGCCATCCGTTACGGAATGATCTTTGTGAACCTCGACCAGCGCGACCACCGGCTGGCCGGCCCGGATGTCCCGGACATCGAGACCATCGCAGCCACCCCCCGCAGTGCCTGACGCGATTCCCCCGTCGTAGTAGATCGCGCAGGTACTTCCCCCCGCAGCGGGGGGGGGCCGGGGGGGGGCCCGGGGACCCCCCGCCGGGGGGATTGGGATGAGCACCGGCGACGCGCGGGCGGAAAAAAAAAAAAAAACACACCCAAACAACAAACAACACG